>DASSKX010000098.1:0-3953 GCA_035689925.1 Acidobacteriaceae bacterium | reverse complement strand
CTATCAACTGGCGCTGCCGTCGGTGCAGCCGCGTCCGGGCATCGACTTCGACGCGGACGCAGCCGAACGCGGTGACGAACTCTTCAGCGGCAAAGCGGGCTGCAACACCTGCCATCGTGAGCCGCTGTGGTCCGAAGGCGGCTGGAACCAGCACACCGCCGATGAGATGAAGATCGACAGCTTCGAAGCCGACCGCTCCCCGGGTCACGCGTATCAGACAGTGAACCTCGCCGGCCTCTTTGTCCGCGAGCGAGGTCTTTTCATGTTCCCCCAGAACAAGGGGCGCTTCTATCACGATGGCCGTTTCAAAACTCTGATGGATGTCGTGAATAGTTACAACGACCGCTTCAGTCTGGGTCTCAGCGATCAGGAAAAGCACGACCTGATCGAATACCTGAAGTCGCTCTAACCTGCAGTGCGGCCCTCCCAAAGAGGCCCCGGCGCAAACCGGGGCCTCCCCGCCTGCAATCCGACTGGCCGCGTTACACGTCGAGCCGGTTCGACGCCGCCACGCGACCGTACCAGGAACCCGAATCCTTAATGGTGCGCCTCTGGTTCCTAAAGTCGGTGTAGATCAGCCCGTAGCGCTCGGTATAACCCTCGGCCCACTGGAAGTTATCCAGCAGCGTCCAGGCATGATAGGCGCGGACCCGCGCTCCCTCCGCAATCGCGCGAGCCAGTTCCGCCAGCGTTTCGCGATACCACTGAATGCGCCGCCCATCCGGGATCCGTCCATTCTGTTCCTCATCCGGACCATCGAGATACCCGCAGCCGCTCTCCGTGATCTCGATCGGCGGATGATTGTACTCCTTCGAGATCTGCGTCACCAGGTCGTAGATGCCGCGCGGCCACACCTCCAGACCAGCCTCCGTCAGCGGCCCTTCGGTCGGCATCGTCGCCTGAATCTGCGTGTAAGGATCGCGTGCGCCGCCCGCGTCCGACTCAATTTCCGTTCCGCTGAAGCTGCCCCCCAGCGCATGCGAGTGGCTGGCGTCGGAAACAATACGCCGCGTGTAGTAATGAAAGCCCACCCAGTCCAGAGGCGCGTACAGGATCTTCTCGTCGCCCGGCTTGAACCCCATCACCGCGTACGGAGGCTCCCCCACGAACGCGTTCGGATACCTGCCCTTCATCGCCGCTTCCAGAAAGAACACGTTGTTCATCGCGTGGTAGCGCGCCGCCGCTGCACGATCCGCCTCGGAATCCGTCTTCGGATACGCGGGAGCCATTTCGTAAGCGCTCCCCACGGTCGCCTTCGCCGAAGCCGCCTTCACCGAACGATGTGCTTCGCCCTGCGCCAGTCCCAGCGTGTGCGCCGCCTTCAGAAAGTCAGGGAAGCTGGTGCGGCACGGCGGAAACGCGCCCGCAGCGTAGCCCATGAACGCAATCGCCCACGGCATATTGAAGGGCGCCCAGACCGTAATCCGATCGCCGAGATGTTTCGCAAGAATGCCGGCGTAGTCCGCGAAATAACCAGCCAGATCCCGATTCGGCCAGCCGCCGCGATCTTCGAGCGCCTGCGGCAGATCCCAGTGGTACATCGTGCACCACGGGCGAATCCCGGCCGCGAGCAGCGCATCGACGAAGCGGCTGTAGTGATCCACCCCCTTCATGTTCGGAGCGCCCGTTCCCGTTGGCTGAATCCGTGGCCAGGAAATCGAAAACCGATAGCTCTTCACATGGAGGCGCTTCGCCATGGCGATGTCCTGCGCGTAGCGGTGGTACTGGTCGCATGCGACATCGCCGGTGACGCCGCCTCTCACCTTGCCCGGCGTGTGCGTAAACCGGTCCCAGATTGATTCGCCCTTGCCGTCCTCTTTCCACGCGCCTTCATTCTGGTACGACGCCGTCGCCACGCCCCAGAGAAAGCCTTCAGGAAACCGCGCCACTTTGATCACCGCGTCCGGCACCGCCCCGGGGGTCTGACTGGCCGCCGTTGCAGCACTGGCGTACGCAGGCCAGGGATGAAGAGCAGCGCCCGCGACGGCGGCCACAGAACGAGTTGCGAACTGGCGACGGTCCATCAGGAATTCCCTCGTTGTTTAAAGTGAACTGCGCGTCCGATCGCTACCATCGTACCCGCACGCAGCGACCTGTCAGAACAAGCTGATCCGGTGGGTCAGATCGCCAATATTCGTGAACCCCGCCAGATTGAAGCTCCAGAAATATTCCGTATCGTCGCGAATGCCGCCCAGCGAGAACCGCCGGTACTGAAAATCGATCCCGCAGCAGTTCCAGTTGTACTGCGCCTGGATCGCGCCGTACTGCAGCTTCTGGTGAACAAAATCGTAAGCCGTCGCCGCCCCTTCGCTGAAGCCCAGCTTGTTCGCCGCGCCGTGCACCGCCGAAGCATGCACCTGATTGAACGGATTTGGCGCGTTCGGATTCCCGGGCGGCGACTTCGCGGTGCTCAGCGGCGTCGTCCCCAGCGGCACATTCACGTAGAAGTCACCGACCGTGAAGCGATACAGCCCCTTCCGGTATCCGGTGAAAACATTACTCGACGCGATCTTCCCCTGCTTCACGTCGTAATCAAGATCCCACTCGAGGTCGGTGCTGCCGGACGTCCGCATCTGCAGCCGCGAAATCACCGGCGTCGTGTGCCGCGGCTGCGTCAGAAAATCTACGCCTGTGAAGTCCAGCGTGGTCTGCAGCGGATTGGGCGTGCCCCGCGTGATCGCGTTGTCGAAGCTCGGATCGAAGTAATACTTCTGCGCAACCCGCCAGGTGATCCAGTCCACCGTGCCGCCGCCGCAGGTTTCCCTCGGCCCGAGCGCCTCGTCGCCCTTGCACGGATGCGGATGCAGATGCCGCAAATACAGCCGCTGCGTCAGGCCGTACTCCGCCTCATTCGTATTGCTCACCACATCCACGTCGTCGAAACGCAGAATCGTCCGGAAGTTATTGACGCCCGTCACATAGCGATACGCGAACTCCGGCTCAATCGTGTGGCGAACGTCACCGCCCAGCAGACGCACCAGCCACGGCGGGCTGAAGTCGCGCTCCAGCGCTGGAGGACGCAACTGGAACCCGCCCTCGATCGCCGTGCGCGCAAGGCCCTCCTTGCGCACGACAGGAATCTGTTCCAGATCCGCCGGAGCCTGGCTCTTGCCGTACCACGTCTCCCGCACACCCGCCCGCGGCTTCACGCTCCAGCCGCCCCGGTGCAGCGGCAGAGACAGCCTCGGATAGAAATCAACCCGCGGCACAGAAGCCGTCGTGCGGAAGCTCGGATACTCAAAGCGTGAGAGCGTCGCCGCCGATGCGCTGAACTCCCATCGCAGCGGCGAGTCATACAGGCTGTGCTCCGCCGTCTCCACATCGATCTGCGGCAGATGCAGAATGCGCACCTCGTCGCCCGGCACATTCGCGTTCTGAAAATTCTGGTACCGGTTCATGCGCATGCTCGTCCAGGTGTCGTGGTCCTGATGCGTGATGAACGCCTGCGACTTCACCTCGGAGTTGATGGCCAGCGCATACTCCTCCTCAAACACCAGCCGATAGACATATGAGCTGAGGTACTCCGCATCGACGACGCCCGTCGTCTTCGGACTGAAGTCGTAGCGCGTATCGGCAACCACATCGACGCCGCCCTGGTTCAGCTTCGTCCCGTTCGGCAGCGGAAAGCCGCGGTCGAGCAGGCTGTGAAAGCGCACGATCCCGAAGTCCAGCCCAGGACCGCGATAGCGGAACGTTCCGTTGGGAGCCCATCCGCGTTTCGACCAGAATTGCGTCGCCATCGTCAGATCGGCGCTGCGCCCCAGCGTCTGGTAGTAGCCTTCGCCGAACACAAATCCCTTGGTGGTGCTCTTGCCAAAGTACGGCAGCAGAATCCCGGAGTTGCGCTGATCCGCAATCGGATGCGACACGTAGGGCAGATACACCAGCGGCACCCGGAACAATTCGAAGATGTCGCCGCTCGAGCTGGCAATGCCGTTGTTCAGCTCGATGTT
>DASSKX010000097.1:0-7710 GCA_035689925.1 Acidobacteriaceae bacterium | reverse complement strand
CTCGCTCTACGCGCACACCGGATCGGGCGAGATTGAGGTCGGGGGACATCCGGGCTCCGGATGGAAGATCGAGACTGGCTCGGGCAGTGTGACGATCAACACCGGCGGTGGCGCGCACTTCACGCTGGACGCGAGCACCGGGTCGGGGTCGGTGCACAGCGATCCTCCGCTGGCGATGCATGGCAGCATCGACCGTCACCACGTTCAGGGAGAGATCGGAGGCGGAGGGCCGACGGTGCGCGTCTCGACCGGTTCGGGAGACATTCGGATCCACTAAACCGGAAAACAGAGGCGGCACGAATTGTGAGATGGCGTGTGTTGGCAGCTACACTGGCAATGCAGGTTATTTTGCATTTGCCCAGGAGTGATGCCGCATGTCTGAAGTGAAAATTACGGTTCGTCCGAATGGCCCGTATCGCGTGGAAGGGCCGGTGAAGCTGGTGGACGCCGATGGCCGGGAGTGGGATCTGAGCGGAAAGCCGGCGTTCTCGCTCTGCCGGTGTGGGGCGAGCACCAACAAGCCCTTTTGTGACGGAACGCATTCGAAGATTGGATTCCAGGCAGCCGAGGCGGCCGTCAAGGCCGAAGAGAGCGGCAAAGCGACGGCGGGTGGCGATCCAAATTTTCAGGCCAAGATTTAGGAACAGAGAACACGCAACAGGCAAAGGCGCCCCATCGATCCCGTTTGGGAAAGGTGGGGCGTTCGTCTTTAGCTGGCTTTCACGAACTGGAGAGTGAGTTCGCGGGAGCGGGGGCCGTCGAGTTCGACAAGGATCACGCGCTGCCACGTGCCGAGGACGAGGCTTCCCGATTCGACCGGCAGGGTGAGGGCGGTGCCAATCAGCGAAGACAGGATGTGGTCCGGGACATGAGCGGGGTTGTGCGGATGCCGATACTTGAGCTTCGGCATCATCGCCTCGAACGCATCGAGCATGTCCAGGTCGGTGCCCGGATCAAGGTCGGCGGTGGTCAGAGCCGCCGTGGTGTGGAGCACGTTGAGGAAGCAGATTCCCGAGTCACCGGGAAGCGCGGACTCGACCTGTTCGGTGATGTCGAGGATTTCGCGCTTGCGACGGGTGGCGATCGTCAGTTTCGGCATGAGAGCAGGGTATAAGGTGTAGCGTTTAGGGTGTAACGCTGCGCTACGGCTGCGGGTTGTTGTCGTTCTGGTCCTTGTTTTTGTCTTTATCTCCGCCGCCGAAGAGTTTGGACCAGAAGCCGCGCTTCTTCTTTTTGTGTTCCTGGTCCTGATCCTCATTCTGATTCTGCGCCTGAGCATTCTGTGCGGGGGCAGTCTGCGCCGGGTTCTGCGGCTTGGCCGGCTGCTGGACCACGACCTGCTGCTGCGGAGCCTGCGTCACCGGGCGCTGCCCCAGACCGAAGATCTTCTGGAAAATATTGCGCTGATCCCCCATGGAGTGATCGCAGGTGTCGGTGGGCTGCGTTCCATCGAGGAACGCCGCCGTGTAGTCCTCGGGACAGGCGGCGTCGGCGAGCAGGTTGGTGTTGCGGTCCAGCTGCACCTGCACAACGCCTGGAGGCGGGACAAAGTCCTTCGTGTCGGAGTACTCCGGCTGCTTCACGGCGTTCTGCATGAAGTCGGCCCAGATGGGACCAGCGGCGCGTGAGCCTTCGGCTGCGGCACCCATGGATGCACTCAGTTGGCTGTAATCGTCGTTGCCGACCCAGACGATGCAGAGCAGGTTGCTGGTGAATCCGGCGAACCAGGCGTCGTGCGAAGTGCCCGTCTTTCCTGCTGCCGGAGAGCGGAAGCCCATGTTGCGAACGCCGGCGCCCGTGCCATGTGGGTTGTTGAGCACCTGCTCCATCATGCTGACGGTCAGGAATGCGGCGCGCGGATCAAGCACCGGCTTCGTCTGCGGCGAGTAGTCAGCGACCACGTCTCCGTTGGGAGCGCGGACGGAGGCGAGCATCCAGGGATCAATTTTGATGCCGCCATTGGCAAAGACCGTATAGGCTCCGGCCATCTGCAGTGGCGTGGCGTCGTAGGATCCGATGGCCATGGCCGGGGTGGGCTGAACGGAAGTAATGCCGGCTGCGCGCGCGAGCGAAACCACATTATCCAGTCCCACCATCTCGGCCAGGGTGATGGTCGCATTGTTCAGCGAAAGGTAGAGGGCCTGGGTGGCAGGCACATCGCCCATGTACCTGTTCTCAAAATTGCGGGGCGAGTACGTCTGATTATTGCCGTAGTTGAAGGTGGTCTGCTCATCGTGCAGCAAGGTGACCGGCGTGAAGACGGCGCTGGTGCCGTTGGTGTTGGTGAGAGGAGTTCCAGCCAGCGCGGTATTGAAGGCAGCGGCGTAGACAAAGGGCTTGAAGATGGATCCCGTCGGCCGATGGGAAACGGCGTGATCGAACTGGCTGACGCCGTAATTGCGCCCGCCGACCAAAGCAAGCACCTGGCCGGTGTGCGGATTGAGCGCCACCAGCGCCACCTGGGGATAGACGGGTTTGGGCGGAGCCTGGCCTTTTCGCTCCGCAATCCGAGCAAGGTGGGCATAGTGGGCTTTGACCAGCTCATCGACTTTCGTCATGCCGCGGCCCACCGCATCCTGCGCGATCTGCTGCAGCTGCGGGTCGAGCGAGGTGTAGATACGGAGTCCCTGCTGGTTGTAATCGGTGTCGCCGAGGCGCTGCGTGAGCTGATCGCGGACGAGGTCCACGAAGTAGGGCGCTTCGCCGGAATCGATCGCTCCCATGACAACGCCGAGCGGGGCGGCCTTGGCCTGTTCGCCCTGCGCCTTGGTGATGTCACCGGTATCCACCATCGAATCGATGACCAGGTTGCGGCGCTCGAGCGCGCGCTCGGGATGCCGGTAAGGATTCAGGCGGCTGGGACTCTGGATGATGCCGGCCAGCGTGGCGCATTCCGGCAGCGTCAGCTGGGAGATGTCCTTACCGAAGTAGGCCTGCGCGGCTTCACCAAAGCCGGCGATGGCGAAGCTGCCATGTTGCCCGAGCGGCACTTCGTTCGCGTACATCTGGAAGATTTGTTGCTTCGTGAAGCGATGTTCGAGCTGGAGCGTGATCATCACCTGGAGGAATTTACGGTGCCAGGTGCGCTCGGGCTTCAGGAAGAACATCTTCGCCAGCTGCATATCGAGCGTGGAAGCGCCTTCGTAGTAGTGGTGATGCGGCAGAATGTAGTCGTTGACGACCGAGCGCATGATGCCCCAGTAGTCGAGCCCGCCATGCTGGAAGAAGTGCCGGTCTTCGATGGCGGTGACGGCCGAGACGAGGTTCTTCGGGATGTCATTCCAGCTGACCAGACGGCGCTTGGCGCGGTTCTCGTCGGAGAGGCCGGTGACGAGCAGCGGCTCCAGTTCGTAGGCGGCGAGTTGCTGGCCGTTGTCGCTCCGGACGTCCGAGACTGCGCCCCGTTCAAAGTCGATGGTGGCGCCATCCTGGGAGTGGTAGGACTGCGGCCCTGGATGCACGCTGACCGAATTGCCGGAGACGGAGTAGGTACCCATCTCCGAGGCAGTTCCCTGCCCCTGAAGGGTGTAACCGGCCTGCTGCAGCTGGCCGACGACGTCCTCGGGCGTGAGCTTCTGGCCAGGACGGACTTCGGGAGGGGCGGCGAAGATTTTGGCAGTCTCGACAAAGAGCGGATGCTTCAGCCGGTCGTCGACCACCTGGCCATATTTGTTCCAGTAAAAGGCGAACACCATGAAGCCCAGCAGCACCGCGACCGAGCACAACATGACCCCGACGAGCAGGATCTTGCGCGGAGTGATGACGGTGACGTGACGGGGAACTTTGACCTTGACTGCCAAATTGGATTTCCCTTCTCTGATTCTCGCCGATTCTTCGCTACTTGTCAGACGAATCGACAGCTGGAATCAGCACGGCTACGCGCCGGGCGACGATTGAAAATGCAATCGTGAGCATGAGATGCACTCAGCCGGCCATTGCGCGCGGCTGAAAACAAATGCATTACCCGGAGCGTGGCGCGGACGGAATGTGGGCCGGGAGACACAATGTGTCACAAAGAACACGATTCCCCCGATCACCTTGTTAACCCTAGTTGCCCGAAACGAGAGGCGCGAGAGCCGCGGGAATTTCGGCGATGGCGACATCGCGCTGCTGAGTGCCGGAACGCACCACCAGCTCGACTTTGCCCTCGGCGGCTTTCTTGCCGACGGTCACGCGAAACGGAACGCCGATCAGATCCGCGTCTTTGAACTTTACGCCGGCGCGCTCATCTCTGTCGTCGAGCAGGACGTCATATCCGGCGGCCTCAAGCTGCTGAGCGATGGCCTCGCCGGCGGACCGGAGCGCCGCATCCGCGACATTCGTGATGGTGACGATCACGTCAAAGGGAGCAATGGTCGGCGGCAGCCAGAATCCGTTGGCGTCGTTATTCTGTTCGACGGCGGCGGTGAGGATGCGCTCAATGCCGATGCCGTAGCTGCCCATGATCGGCGTGACCTCTTTGCCGTTGGCATCGAGGACACGAGAGCCCATCTTCGACGTATACCGATCGCCGAGCTTGAAGATATGGCCGACCTCAACGGCTTTGGCTACTTTGAGCGATCCCTGGCAGTTCGGGCAGCCCTCGCCTTCGACTGCGTTGCGGATGTCGGCGACGGCGGTCCAGCGGAAGTCGCGGCCGGGGATCACGTTGCGGTAGTGGTAGTCGAGCTTGTTGGCGCCGCAGACGAGGTTTTGGCGATTCTCGAGACCGGGGTCGAGGATGACGTTGAGCTTGCCGTCATTCAATTTCTGCGCTGGGTCGAGGCCAACCGGTCCGAGGTAGCCGGCCGGACCACGGAACCATTGCTCCAGCTCTTCAGCCACCATGGTTCGAAGCTCGGAGGCGCCGAGAACCGCGAGCAGCTTCGTCTCGTTGACGAAGTGATCGCCGCGGAGGAAGGCGGCGACCGGAACCCAACTCGACTGCGCCTCTTTCTTCGAGTCTCCGGTGCCCTTCGCGTCCACTTTGGCCATGTAGGCGACGCACTTGATGTCCGAGCTGGGTTCGATGTTGAAGAAACGGGTGACGTCCGCGATGGCGGCCTGACCCGGCGTGGAGACCAGCTCCGGCTTGCCGTCGCCGGTGGGCTCCATTTCTTTGACCGGAGCAAGACGCGAGGTGGCCTTCTCGAGATTGGCTGCGTATCCACAGGCAGGACAGCTGGCGATGTAGTCTTCGCCGGCGTCGGTGTAGACCATGAACTCCTGCGACTGCGAGCCGCCCATGGCGCCGGAGTGCGCTTCGACGGCGACGAACTTCAGACCGCAGCGGGTGAAGATGCGACGGTAGGCTTCGTCGTGCAGGTCGTAAGAGCGGTCGAGCCCGGCCTGGTCGATGTCGAAGGAGTAGCTGTCCTTCATGATGAACTGGCGAACGCGGAGGAGGCCGGCTTTCGGACGCGGCTCGTCGCGGAACTTGGTCTGGATTTGGTACCAGATCTGCGGCAGCTGCTTGTAACTGCGGAGCTCGTTGCGGGCGATGTCGGTCATGACCTCTTCGTGGGTCATGCCGAGACACAGGTCGGCGCCCTTGCGGTCCTTCAGCCGGAACATGTTGTCGCCCATGATGGTCCAGCGGCCGGACTCGCGCCACAGATCGGCGGGATGGATGGTGGGCAGCAGAAATTCCTGGCCGATGCGGTCCATCTCTTCCCGGACGATGGCGATGACGCGGTTGATGGAGCGCTGGCCGAGAAAGAGATAGGAATAAATGCCGGCGCCGAGCTGGCGGATGTATCCGGCGCGGACGAGGAACTTGTGGCTGGCTACCTCCGCGTCGGCTGGAGCCTCACGGAGGGTGGGGATGAAGAGCTTCGACCAGCGATGCATGCGTGCGATGTGCCTTTCCAGCCCCGGGGAGCAGCCTCGCCGGGTCCCCATTTGAACCGCAGCCGCAGGGATTTCCCGGAAATGGGATGGGCGCGAAATGGGTTTGCTGCAAAGCTCCATTCTAAATCGTGCTGCCAGGGCTGGACCGTTGGGGGACGGCGTCAAGGGCGAGGAGTTCCCTTGTCTGGTTCGCGAGCGCGAGGATGTTCACCGCCTGTGTGGTGTCGACCGTGAGGACGGGACTGAGGGCAAAGGGCTCGGAATATTCGGAGAGCTGATCGAGGGAGATTTCTTTGAGAGCGTGGGCGGGGTGATGGCGATCAGTGCGGGCGCGCTGGGCGAAGCGGCGGACGGCTTCGTCGAGCGGAATGCGGCAATGGATTTCGACGAGGCGCGCTCCGGGGCGGCGCAGCACTGTGGTGACCTGCTCGCGTTCCCGGGGGCTGCGGGTGCGGAAGTTGGCTTCGAGGATGGCCTGCGGACAATGTGCCGCGACGGCCCAGAGGAGGTCCATGGCTGCGGAGCCGATCTGGCGCGAGTACGCGAGGTCGTCGGGCGGGCCGCTCAGCGAGGTGAAGAGGGATTCCTTGATGTCGTCTTTGGTGAGGAGGGCGAAGCCGAGCGCCTCGGCCAGCGGACGGGCAATGGTGGTCTTGCCGGAAGCAGGCGGGCCGGAGACGAGGACGATGCGGGAGGGCACGGGATCAGGGTACAGGGATCAGAGATCAGGGGTCAGAGATCGGGAAGCAAGCTGGTTGGCATGTTCCGCTGAAAAGACAAAGGCTGCGCGAGAGGCGCAGCCTTGTCGCAGGAGAGGCAGGAGAGCGTTTACACAGCCTGTTTCGCGCAGAGTTCGTTGAAGGCGCGGGAGAGTTCCTGCGCGATGGCTTGCGGCGTGCTGTTCTCGATAATGAAGCGCTGCATGAGGTACGCCAGCTTTCCATCCCGGAGGATGGCAATGGCCGGCGAGGTGGGCGGATTGCCTTCGAAGTACGAGCGGGCGCGTTCGGTGGCCTCGCGGTCCTGTCCGGCGAAGACGGTAATGGAGCGGTCGGGAACGACCGAATTCGTCAGCGCAAGGCGGACGCCAGGACGCATTTTGCCGGCTGCGCAGCCGCAGATGGAGTTGACCACCACCATGGTGGTGCCGGGCTGCTTTACGGCAGCGTCGACGGCGTCCGGCGTGCGCGCCTCTTCAATGCCGGCTTTCGTGAGTTCCTCACGCATGGGGATGAGCATGATTTCTGGGTACATTCCGAGTGATACCTCCGGTTGCAAGACAACAATGGGGATGGGTTAATCCTCATTGTACGGGGCACGCTGGGGCGGTGCCACCGTCCTGCTATATCTCATTGAGATGCAATTGTGCGAAAAAGTTGCGCTGGCAGCCTATACCACCTTCGGAGCAGGCGGGCCGGCACGGTGGTTTGCCGAGGCAACCAACGAGGCATCGGTGCTGGAAGCCGTACAGTGGGCGCGGGATGCCGGGGCACAGCTGTTCGTGCTGGGCGGCGGCAGCAATGTGCTGGTGGCCGAGGAAGGTTTCGCGGGGCTGGTGCTGCACATCGCGCTCATGGGCGTGGAGCAGGATGGCGATCTCTTCCGGGTGGCTGCGGGCGAGGAGTGGGATCGGTTCGTGTCGCTGGCGATTGAGCGGCAGTATGGAGGGATCGAATGCCTGGCGGGGATTCCGGGGACGGTGGGTGGAACTCCAGTGCAGAACGTCGGCGCGTACGGGCAGGAGGTTTCGTCGACGATCGAGAGCGTGCGCGTGCTCGATACCGCCAGGCTGGAATTTCGCGAGATGAGCGCGGCAGAGTGCGGGTTCGCATCCCGGACAAGCATTTTCAATTCGACGCAACGCGGGCGGTTCATTGTGAC
>DASSKX010000096.1:0-7701 GCA_035689925.1 Acidobacteriaceae bacterium | reverse complement strand
CGTAGAGCTCCTGGTACTCGCGCGCGGAAAGCCCTTTGAGGTGCGTGCGGATGGACTGGAGGTGGAGGCGCAGCGCCTGTTTGCGCTCCTCTTCGACGTCGGTATTGCAGTAGTCGGTGTAGCTGACGAGCGAGACCTTGGAGTCAATGATGAGGTGGCGGTCGTCGGGCAGGTCGAGGATGATGTCGAGGCGCGCGTTGCTGCCGTCTTCGCGGTTGAGGGTCTCCTGCACGCGGTATTCGACGTTGCGGCGGAGGCCGGCCGATTCGAGGAGCTTTTCGAGGACAAGCTCGCCCCAGTCGCCCTGGGTTTTCGAGGAGCCCTTGAGGGCGGTGACGAGATTGGCGGCGTCTTCGGAGAGGCGCTCGTTGAGCGTGCGCAGCTGTTCGATCTGCGTCTTGAGCTCGGTGCGGCCGGTAATGCCGTCCTTTTCGAGGCTTTCGACTTTGGCCTGGAACTCGCCGAACTTCTCGCGCAGCGGCGTGAGGAGGGTGGTGAGGTTCGCCTGATTCTGTTCGGTGAAGGCCTTCGATTTTTGCTCCAGGATGTCGTTGGCCAGCACCTTGAATTGCTGGCTGAGCTCTTCGCGGGCCTGCGTGAGCAGGGCGATCTTTTCGGCGGCGCTGGCGCGCTCCTTTTCGAGGCTGGTGCGGATTTCCGTGGAGGCGAGTTGCGCGGCGTGTAGGTCGCGGCGGGTTTGCTCGGTTTCGCTGCGGGATTTGTCGAGTTCGGCGCGGAGGCCGGCAAGCTGGGTGTTGAGCGACTCGGCGGTTGCGGCGACGCGGGCGGTCTGCTCGCGCTGGGCGGCATCGCGCTCGCGGGCGGCGTCGAGCTGGCGGTTTTTGTCGGCCAGGTCGGCGAGGGCGGCCTGGAGCTGGGCCTGAAGGCCGGCGGAGTCCGCGGGCCCGCGGTTCTTCGCAATGATCCAGGCAAATGCCGCACCTGCGGCCAGTCCGATCCCGAGAGCCAACACGCTGTAGAGGAGCATGGCCTGAGTCTACCCCGGGAGAAGAGAAGGGGAAGGCCCAGTTTTCCAGAGGGACCGCCGCGGGTAACCGGCAACCGGTTGTGAGGGCAAGGGGGCAGCTTGTTTTTGGGGGGTATACCCCCCCTGACGGGGCGCAAGCATTTGATTCCACAACACCGCTGATGGGCCTGAACCCCCCTCAAGGTTGGGGGTACCCCTCCTGCTCTGCGGGGGGGCGAAGGCCATAGAACTAAATGGCTGTTCGTAATTTCAAGGAAACTTCTTTGGGGCGTTCGTAGTATTGCGGAGCAGGACGGCGTCCGAAACGGAATGAAAACGCAACAGCGCGAGACTCCTGCCGTCGGGGGACCACCGAAAGTCCTGGATGGTTTGAGAATTGTGGAAGTTGGTCAGCTTTCGCCCTTTGGACCCGTCGATCGGCTGACTCCAGATATTATCGACGCCATCTTCTTCCACGACAAAGGCAAGAGATTTGCCGTCTGGAGAAAAGTGGAACCCGGAACTACTCGGCGGTCCCGGAGAAGCGAAGACCGGGCTTAGCTCCGGATCGAGGTCGAGATTCCGAATCATTGAGCCAGGCCCGACAAAGACTATCCGCTTGGAGTAGGTCCTCGTCTGTGGCCGCAACACGCTGGTGAATAAAGCCAGCGTGTTGCCGTCCGGTGAGAGTACGGCCCGCATGAGGAGTGAATCAGGAAGACGCGTTCCGGGGATGACCTCGGGCTCACCGCCGCTTGCCGCGATGCGGGAAATGCCGGTATCCGGCCCGCTGGAATAGTAGAGCCACTTTGCATCCGGTGAGCAGCCCCAGAGATTCCCGAATTCACCGCGTGTGAGCGCCACAGGATCGGAGCCATCGGCATTCGCGCGCCAGATCCGGTCTGTGCTCTTCTCACCGTGAAAGAACCAGTTCACGGCAATCCAGCGATTGTTATCGCATGATACCGGGTCGCTGATCCAGGCTGCAGGGTCGCTCAGGATTGTGACAGCGTTGCTTCCATCGACTCGCTGCCGGACTAAGCGATCGCCATAGGAAATGAGGAGTTCACCAACCCGCGTCCATGCGAAGCTCGGTATGTTGTCGCGCGAAGAAATTCCTGGCACGGGCGTTGTGGATACTGCCTGGGGATCAGAAGTCAATACGAGTTCCGTCGAGGTTTCGGTCTGCACCGTGGCGATCGTTTGGCCGTCCGCTGAGAGCGACAGCGTCTCGTGGCTGTCCAGATCGTTTGTTATGGGGTGAAATGCGCCACTGGGATAGGAAAAAAGCCCGATCTGCGTCCGAACCGATAACCGTTCTCCGCGGGGTATATAGGTGACAAAGATAGATCGCCCATCTTTCCCCCAGGAGTTGCCAAAGATGAGCTTGTCGGCCGGGGCAACGAAGGGTTGCATTTTCCCGCTGGTGAAATCGAATAACTGAATCTGGCTGAGTGCGTCGCTGTTGGACGTCAATGTCGAAACCGACACGTGTTTGCCGTCAGGCGACCAGGAGAGGGCGGCGGTCGGGCCACCATGCACATCTCCTACCCACAGCACTTTTTCATTGTTACCGTTGTTATCGGCCTCCACCAATCTCCATTTGCCCATTTCGGGGTCGTTATAGCGCGAATAAACAATGCTCCTGCCGTCGGGGGAGAACTCGGGACCACCATCCACATCGTGGACCAGCACCGTCGGTGAACCGCCGAAAAGAGGCGCTCGGATCAGATTGAAATCCGATTGGCCGACGCCTTTTTCCCGAAAATAGATGAAGTTCCCGTCAGGAGAGAATCTGAGCGAGGCAAAGATGCTCTCCGACGGCGGCACAACCTGGGTATCACTGGCGGCAGGAATATTTCGGAGCCAGAGGCTCTGCTTGCCATTGTCCTGCTGGACACTGAGCAGAAACCTGCCGTCCGGAGAAATAGCGGTGTTCAGCAGCTTTCCGTTATTGGTGAGCTGGGTTATGGAGAAAGTCTGGAACGGGATGGCGGCTGAACGGTGCCAAAGGGCATAGACGCCGTAGACAGCGGCGGAGACCACGAGCAGTATGGCGAGGGTGAGAGTGGCGGTAACGACCCTGTGCCGCCGGACGGCGACAATCACCGACGATGATGAACTGGCAGCCGAGGGCGACGAGGCGCTCGACGGAGAAGAACTCGACGGAGAAGAGATGGTTCCAACCGGAACAGTTCCCGCAGACCGATGCTCTGACGGGTTGACAGCGCGAATTGCAGTTGATAATCCGAGTTCATCCGGGGAGTCGGTTAATACTCGCCCGCTGGAGTCCCGGTCGCGCTTGATGCGTTGCAAATCGGTTCGTATCTCCGCAGCCTGCTGGTAACGCAGATCGCGTTCCTTTTCGAGCGCCTTGTTGGTCACGTCCTCCAGCCTGGAAGGCAAGTCAGGGTTCAGGCGAACAGGCGCAACCGGCGCCTTATGCAGAATTGCATCGAGAATCGCCGTCGAAGTGTTCCCGCGGTAGGGAAGGGTACCAGTTGCCATTTCGTAAAGCACGACGCCGAAGGAGAAAAGGTCGGTGCGATGGTCTAATTCCTTTCCCAGGGCTTGTTCCGGGGACATGTAGGAAACCGTGCCCAGGGTAGCTCCAGGGCTGGTAAGGTGCGAGTCGGGCTTTTCGGTAGTTACCTGAAGGCCTGGCACGGCCGACCGGTCCGTGCTCACTTTGGCCAGGCCGAAGTCAAGAACTTTGGCATGGCCTCTCCTGGTCAGAAAGATGTTGGCTGGCTTGATATCCCGATGGACGATTCCGGCGGCATGGGCCGCGTCGAGCGCATCGGCAATCTCGATCCCCGTGCGGAGAATCTCATCGGTTTCCAGTGGACATCCGGCGATCCGGTGCTTCAGGGTCAGCCCTTCGAGAAACTCCATCGCAATAAATGCGTGCCCGTCCTCTTCGCCGATGTCGTAAATCGTACAGATGTTCGGATGATTCAGTGCTGAGGCAGCCTGAGCCTCGCGGCGGAATCGCGCCAAGGCCTGCGGGTCGTCGGCAACCTCCGCCGGCAGGAATTTAAGCGCCACAAATCGGTGCAGCCGCGTGTCCTCCGCCTTGTAGACCACGCCCATCCCGCCACCGCCCAGTTTTTCAATGATGCGGTAATGCGAGATGGTTTGACCGATCATGCGTGCTGAAAGCTTAGGGCCAGAGATGGGGCAAGTCAATGAAACCTTGCGAGTTCGTTGCGCTTAGATCTCGTGGCGTTTAGGAGATAAAGGGGCGAATTTCCGCATGCTCCGGATCGGAGCCCGGACACATCGCTCGCCGGCAATCCTCCACGCCACGACGATGTTGTGCACCACATGTGCGGCCGCCGCGTTGTGCGGATTCACCGACGAGAGCCGACGAGGGAATGGTCGCAATGCGTTCATGAGGACGCGTGGGGTGGAGCGTGGTGGGCCGGGGCTGAAGCCCTTCCTGTCTGGATTCCTGATTCCCCGGGCTGAAGCCCGGGGCTTCTACCGCCATCGCGCTGCGCGCGATCGAGGTGTTGTCGGCACGCTGCGCGATCGGCACGTTGTCGGCACAGTATGCGATCCGAGTGCGCTCTTTTCCTGCCGCGTGAGATTTCCATCCCACGGTCCGGACACGGCGACGGGGCTATTCAGTTCGTAATGCCTGAATGGGATCGATGCGTGACGCCCTCCACGCCGGAATGAAGCAGGCCAGCACGGCGACGGCCACAAGCATCGTCGCTGCGCCCGCAAACGCCACCGGATCGAGCGGTCGCGTTCCGTAGAGCATTGATCGCAGCAGTCGCGTGGCCAGGGCGCTGGCAGCGATACCAAAGATCAGTCCGATAAGCACAGGACGCAGCCCCTCGAGGAGAACAAGCCGCAGGAGTTGCGATCGCTGCGCGCCCACCGCAATGCGAAGACCGATATCCGGCGTCCGCTGCGTGGTCAGGTAGGAGAGGACCCCATACAGTCCGACGGCCGCCAAAAGAAGCGACAGGGCGGCAAAGGCCAACACCAGATTGGCTGCGAAACCCTGACTGGCCGAGGTCTTGCCAAGAATCTGGTCCATGGTCAGAGCGTTATAAACGGGCAGCTCTGGCTCGAGCGCCGAGATCTGTCTCTGGATCGGCATCGACATCGTCAAGGGATCGGCGGAAGTGTACGCAACGATGGTCGCCTCAGACGTGCGATCGGGAATGCCAGACAAAACAGGGAAGTACATCGTCGGCTGAACCGGCTTAGTGATGTCCGAGACCGTGTCTCCAACTTCACCGAGGATCTCGTAAACTTCGGGCCTGGTATCCCAGCCCACGCGAACATGCTTGCCGACTGGGTCGTCGCCTGGCAAGTACTGATCCACGAATTGCCTGCTCACAATGATGTAATGATCATTGCTGAGTCGTTCGTGTTCCGTGAAGACGCGCCCGCGCAGCAGCGGAATCTGCATGACGCTGAAGTACTGCGGATCGGCGGTCAAAGCGATGGCATCGTACTGAAGGCTATAGCTGGGCGCCGGCCGCTCCAGAATGGTAAAGACTCTGTCGCCTGACGGGCCCGCGCCCGGCGGCACGGAAACCAACCCTGCGCCGCGCACCCCGGGCAGCCGTCGCAAGCGCTCGAGCAAGGACTCGTGAAACCGGACCACCTTGTCGCGCGTATCGTATTGGATTTCCGGCAGGCCGAATTTCATCGTGATCACGTGGTCGATACGACAGCCGAGATCGGTGGTGCGCAGGTGCAGGAAGCTCTTGAACAGCAGGGCCGCCGAGATCAGCAGCACAACCGTAAGCGCAATTTCAGCCGTCAGCATCGTCTTGCGCAGCCGCGCCCGCGAGGCGCTACCACCCACAGCTCGCGATGAATCCCGCAGTCCCGAGAGCAGCCCTTTTCCAGTGGACGAAATCGCGGGCACAAGGCCAGCCAGCAATGCTGCCGCAACTGCCAGAGCCAACGTAAACGTCAGAACCCATCCATCTATATGCACAGACTCGGCGCGGGGCAGATCACGCCAGTGTGCGGCGATCCAGTAGGTTGAAACCAGCGAGAGCAAGAGGCCCAGTCCTCCGCCAGCCAGGCAGATCAGCAAGCTCTCCGTCATCTGCTCGCAGATAAGAACAACGCGGCTGCCGCCCAGCGCGCCGCGTACCGCAATCTCCCTGCGCCGCGTCGCGGACCGCGCCACCAGCAGATTGGTGAGGTTCAGGCAGGCAATCAGGAGCATGCAGCCCACCGCGCCCAGCAGTACCAGCAGAGGCGTCCGGACGTTTTTGGCCAGGTCGTCGATCATCGGCCGGTACCACACGTCTTCCGCAACAGGCTTCGACGCATTCGCCAGGTGGATCCGATACTGCAGCGCACTCACCTCGCGCGTCGCCGTCTCTGCGCTGACACCTGGTTTGAGTCGTGCCACCACCATGCTCTGGTGCCCATCGTGCAGGCCGTAGTCTCCCGGCGAGAAGGTCTGCGCATACGGCAGCCAGAACTGAATCCTGGCATCCGGATACGTGAACCAGCGTGGCAGCACGCCGATGACGGTGGTGGGTATCGTGTCCAGATGAACCTGCTTGCCGATGATCGACGGATCTCCGGCAAAGCGCCGCTGGAAAAGGCTCCATGTGAGCAGCACTACGGGCTGTCCCTCCGGCTGGTCTTCGGCCTCAGTAAAGGTCCGCCCGAACACCGGCGACACGCCGAGCAGCGAAAAAAGATTGGCCGATCCTCCCGCGCTCCGCACAACTTCAGGCAATTCACTGTGCACGCCAGAGATGATCCCCCCGTAGCTGCGCATGGCCGCCATATCTTCAAAGCTGTGGGTCTGGCTGTGCCAGTCTCGGTAATCGCCTGGGGCGACAGCAGTCAACCCATCGCCGCCTGTGTTCTGGCGATAGTGCTCGTAGAGCATCACCAGGTTGCCGGGATCGCGAAAAGGCAACGGCCGCAGGAGGACAGCACGCACAATCGTGAACAGCGATGCGGTCGCACCGATACCGAGCGACATGACCAACACTGACATAATGGAGAAGGTCGGCGAGCGCCACAAGGTACGCGCGCCATACTTCAGATCGCGCACCAATCGCTCCAGCCACTTCCAGGTCCACACGGCGCGCGTTTGCTCGCGAATCAGAGTGGGATTGCCGAAAGCGCGCAGAGCGGCGAACCGTGCCTCACCCGGAGACAAGCCTCGTTCCCGCTGCTCTTCCTCTTCCAGCTCAAGGTCGGATTGGAGTTCCCGCGCCAGCTCTTCATCCCGCTGCTTCCGCCGCCACCATCGCATGTCAGCTCTCCTCCGGTGCAGGCCACATCACGCGCGCCACCGCTTCCGCCATTTGCTTCCACTGCGATTCTTCGACCACAAGCTGCTTCCTGCCCTGGTCCGTCAATCGGTAATACTTGAACTCCCGGTTGCGGTCCGGCGCCGTCTCCCATTTGGAGACAACCCACCCTTTCTTCTCGAGCCGGTGCAGCGCGGGATAAAGAGAGCCATGCTGCATCTGCAGGAACTCATGGGTGGCCCTCTGAATATGCTTGCCGATCTGATGCCCGTGCGCCGGTCCGTACAGCAGGGTTTTGAGAATCATCATGTCCAGCGTCCCCTGCAGAACGGCACTACGCTGCTTCGATTCTTTCGCCATGGAAGACACTCTACCCTCAATGGCATGTGATGGTAGGCATCCGACTATCCATTCGTCAAGACCGGAGTCGTGCAATGACGAGATCAGGGCAACGCACTGGTCGACCGGTTACGGACGAGT
>DASSKX010000095.1:0-2665 GCA_035689925.1 Acidobacteriaceae bacterium | reverse complement strand
GATCGTGCTCCGGTGCTGGCCATTACCGGGCTGCAGCACTCCGATCTGATCGGCACGCTGACGCAACAGGATGTCGCGCTGGACAAGCTGTACATGGACGTGGCCGTCTACAACGAGCGCGTGATGAACGGCGCGCATATGGAAGCGGTCGCCGACCTGGCGATCCGGACGGCGCTCGAAACGCGCGGCGTCGCCCACATCACCATTCCTGTCGATGTGCAGGTCGAGTCGACGAAGAAGGGCCGGACGAAGCGGAACCCTCCGCACCATACGTCGTCGACGCCGGCGTATTCGGATCATCTGCCGTCGCGCGTCGATCTGGAGCACGCGGCTGACATTCTGAATCGCGGCAAGCGCATTGCGATTCTCGCCGGGCAGGGTGCGCTGCAGGCCACGGCGGAGCTGGAAGAAGTGGCGGAGATTCTCGGCGCTCCCATCGTCAAGGCGCTGCTGGGCAAGGCTGCCGTGCCCGACGATAGTCCCTACACGACGGGCGGCATCGGACTGCTCGGCACCGAGCCTTCGCAGACGGCGCTGGAGGACTGCGACACCCTGTTCATCATCGGCTCGTCGTTTCCGTACATCGAATTTCTCCCCGAGCCGGGCCAGGCGAAGTGCGTGCAGATCGATCTCGACCCGCAGCGCATCAGCCTGCGGTATCCCGCGGACGTGGGCCTCATCGGCAGCTCGCGTGCCTGTCTGCGCGCGCTGATGCCGCTGCTGAAGAAGCACGACAAAGGCTTCCTGAAGAAAGCCCAGCGTGCCAAGAAGGACTGGGAAGAGCTGATGGAGGAGCGCGGCACCTGGATGGACACGCCCCTGAAGCCGCAGGTCGTCGGGTGGGAACTCGGCAAGCGCATCCCGCCGAACGCCATCGTTACATCGGACTCGGGGACCATCACCACGTGGTGGGCGCGCTATGTTCCGGCACGGCGCGGACAGATGCATAGCTGCTCCGGCAATCTCGCCACGATGGCGTGCGGCCTGCCGTACGCGATTGGCGCAGCGGTTGCGTATCCGGACCGTCCCGTCTACTGCATCATTGGCGACGGCGGCCTGAGCATGCTGATGGGCGAGCTAATCACGATCGCCGCTTACAACCTGAATATCAAGATTGTCGTGATCAAGAACAACACGCTCGGCCAGATCAAGTGGGAGCAGATGGTGTTTCTCGGCAATCCGGAGTTTGCCTGCGATCTCTACCCGGCGGATTTCGTCGCCATTGCACGCGGCTGCGGCATCGCGGGCATGCAGATCAAGGAGCCGAGCGATTGCGCGAAACAGCTGGATGCGGTCGTGAGCACGCAGACGCCGATGCTGGTGGAAGCGGTCGTCGATCAGTTCGTTGCGCCGATGCCGCCGAAGGTAAAGCCGGGACAGGCGGCGAAGTTCGCTGAGGCTCTGATGCGCGGCGAGCCCAACCGCAGCAAGATCGTGCTCACCACGGCACACGAGCGCGTTCGCGAACTGGTCTAAGTTGCAGCGCGGCGTCCTGAAAGCTGCGACGCCGCGTCCCGTCGTACCGGCCGGAACCTGTCGCCAGGATCTCCGGCCCGTCACGGCTCTCACTCTGTATGCGGCTGCTCGTTGAGCGGAGACGTGTCGTCTTCGCCGGTGACCGTCGTGCCCTGATGAAAGAGAATGCGCCAGCCATCGGCGGTCCTCTCCCACAGCGTTGATCGACGAGTGATGCGCTCGCCCTGATGCAGGGTGTAGGTCAGCCAGTAGGTGTCGGGTCCGGGCTGGCGCAGGCCGAAGTCGCTGCACCTCCAGCCTGCTGCGGCGGCATCGACGGGCGGATTCGTCTCGAGATGGTCGAGGATGAAGGCGCGGCTGTAGCGACGGCCGGAGGCGCCGACTTCCCAGTAGTCAGGAGCGGTCGCACGCTCCCACTCCGCGCGTGTTTTGCCGAAGGCCGCGGTGTGAAAGATCGGCTCGCGTTGGCGCAGTTCTTCCAGCACGGGTTCCAGGGCGGGCGGGACCGTCGCAAAGACGGAGTCATTGGGCATGGCGTGATTCCGGGAGGCGCTCGGGTTGACTTTCCGCGGCGTGTGCCTCTACGCTCATTTCCAGCGCGAAGGGCGCATCCAGTCCGCGGAAAGGGCCGTGCCCACCTTCAGCAGTTATAACCGAGCGAATCTTCTTTCAGCCTGATACCTGCGGACTCTCCAGGCGTTTCACGAAAGGAGCTTCGTATGCCCGATCTTCCCGCCCGTCCTTCGCCTGAACAATACAAAAAGCAAGCCAAAGAACTGCTGCGTGCGGTGAACGCACGCAATGTCGAAGCGCTGGACAGCATCCGCCGCTGGCATCCGCGCTTCCGCAGCGCGACTGACGATCAGCTCTCCGCCGTGACGCTGACCGATGCACAGCTGGTGCTCGCTCGCGCCCATGGCTTTCCATCGTGGCCGCAGTTTGCCGCGCATCTGGAGAAGCTTCAGGCGCTGCGCGCGCTTGAAGACCCCGCGACGCCTGCGGAACTCCGCGATCCGGCTGCGCTGTTTCTGGAATTCGCCTCTGTGCCGCGCCACGGCTCGCACGCTGCCGGCACTCTCGAACAGGCGAACCTGATTCTCTCGCGCTATCCGCATGTCGCTACGGCCAGCATCTACACTGCGGCCGTGCTCGCGGATGAGCCTACCGTCCGCGCGTTTCTCGGCCGCGA
>DASSKX010000094.1:0-5855 GCA_035689925.1 Acidobacteriaceae bacterium | reverse complement strand
GTGGCGTGATGCGCGATGTGCAGGGGGCTCGTCGTCGGGTGATAAAACGCAATTTGTGAGAACAGCCCAGCGGTGTCAGTGGCCCATTCCCGATACTCAGCCAGGTGGATGCTCGGTGTATGCGTCCCCTCCTGACCTTTGCTCGAGAGCACGACCAACTCGCGAGCATTCGGATAGAGATTCGCGAACAAGGCTGTGCGAGACCGTGGGAGTGAGAGGCAAACGATCAGCCCCAAGCTTGCCACCGACACCAGAACCAATATGCAGCGAGCCACTGAACCGCGACGAAGCGCATGGGCTGCCCAGCCGCCGATGCAGGCTGTACGCAGCCAAAATGCATCCTGGATTGCACCGATGCTGAAGCGCAGAGGCGTCGTTCGGGCCAGTTCACAGATTTCGCCGTTCGCCTGATGAGCTGTGTGCCACAATTCGCCGCGCCACTCGGCAACCCACTCAGAGCGATCAGCCCGCGGAACCAGCTGTGCAGCGGCAATTATGATTGCCGTTGCGAGCGAGTCCAGCGGACGGTGCGTCATACGCGATCCATCTCCGGTGAAGGGATCATTTTTTCGAGCAGGGGATATCGCTTATAGACGGCCTCCAGCGTGGCCTTTCCGCTGCGCGTGAGCCGGTAATACTTGCGTGGCGGACGCTGCTCCGCATCGGCAGTTGACTGCTGCTCCCATTTCGAAACAATCAGGCCATCGCGTTCGAGACGGCGCATCGCGGGGTAGACGGTACCGCTGGGCAGCCCTGTCATGGCCATCACGCTGAAGCCGTAAATCTGACCAGCATGGATAGCCTGCAGAATCATGGCGGCGGTGTGGGATAGTTTTGCCTCGCCCGGCATGTCGGTCATTGTACCCTATGTAGCATTCGATTGACATGTGTAAAAGCAGTATGCTACATAGGGCCATCAAGGAGCATTTGCCATGCTCGAACTGCAGCACCTGTCCCGAAGCTACCGCGGTATCCCGGCGATCCGCGACATCAGCTTCACGGTCCGTCCGGGTGAAATCGTCGGCTTTCTCGGCCCCAACGGGGCGGGGAAATCGACGACAGTGAAAATCATCACTGGCCTGCTGCATCCGAACGAAGGTCGCGTGCTGTTCGACGGGCGGGATATTCACGACGACCTTGTCCGATGGCGTGCCACCCTCGGCTACATCCCGGAAGAAGCGCACCTCTACACCTGGATGTCGGCGATGGAATACCTCCAGCTGGTGGGCAGGTTACGGGGCATGCGCGAAAAGCCGATTCGCGAAAAAGCGGAGGCGATGCTGCAGCTGATGGGCCTCGATTCCTGGCGCTACTCGCCGATGTCCGTCTACTCGAAGGGCATGCGGCAGCGCGTGCTGATGATTGCCGCGCTGATGCACGACCCGAAGATGCTCGTTTTCGACGAACCATTGTCCGGGCTGGACGTTCTGTCGGCGCGGCTCTTTCGCGACCTGCTGCAGGAACTCGCAGCCTCTGGCAAGGCGGTCCTCTACATCTCGCATGTACTGGAGATTGTGGAGCAGCTTTGCAATCGGGTTATCGTGATCGCAGAAGGAAAAATCTCGGCCGACGCGGCACCCGCGGAACTGACCGCGCTGATGCAGTTGCCCAACCTCGAGAGAGTCTTTGCTCAGCTGGTACGACAGCAGGACACGCGTACCGCGGCGCGCGCGATGGTCGAAGCGATGAGGATCGCGTATGCCTGAAGGCCTCTCTTCTCGCAGAGTCCAGCGGGATACTGTGTTCTCCCTTTCCGTCCTGGCCCGCGAGAACGAGCAGCAGGGGGCGGACCCATCGCAGTTTTCCACCTTGGTACGGCATTTCTTCGAGCGCTTCTTTTCCAGCGAACTTGCCTCGGCGGAGGGAGACGCGAAGACACGCCTTGTGCAAGCAGCCTGTGCACTGGGATTGCCCGGTCTCGTAATCTCAATGTATCTTTACCCGGCCTATCATCTGCCGCTGCATCGGACGCGCTCGTATTGGCAACAGGCCGGTGATCACTACTTTTACGTGGTGTATGCACTTGTTTCCATGGCCGTCGTCGCTGTTTTTGAGTGGGATCTTTTCTTCCCCGATCTCCTCGATGTCCACATTCTCTCGACGCTGCCGGTACGGCCGATGAGGCTGTTTCAGGCGCGGATTGCGGCGATCTTCCTTCTCATCGCGGCGGCGATCTTCGATTCGAATTTTCTAGCCATCCTTGTTCTGCCTGCAGCGACTGACCCGCCGCACCTGCTGCGGTTTCTCGCCGCTCACATCGTCGCAATCGCCGCCAGCGGGATATTTGGAGCGGCGTCCCTGCTTGCGCTGGAGGCGCTTGTGCTTGCGGCGCTCGGCGAGCGCTGGTTCCGCAAAATCTCGCTTTGGCTGCAGGGGGCGCTCGTGCTGCTCCTGCTCACGTTCTTGTTTTCCTGGCCAGCGGTTGCCGTTGAACTCCGAACCGTTCTGCAGCGAGTCACCGTAGAGGTGCTCTGGTTTCCGCCGTTCTGGTTCCAGGGGATCTATCAGCGCATCCTGGACGGACCTGCCACGCCGCCGGCCTTTCACCTTCTGGCGCGAATCGGAGTGGCTGCGACATCTCTGGCCGTGGTGGCCGCCGCGATCTCCTATCCGCTGGCGTGGCGACGCCGAACGCGCGATCTGGTCGAGGGCGCGGTTCGGCGCGAAGGACAGAAACTGCTCGTCTTGCCCGCGCATGGCCTCGTGCACGCGACGCTGGCCCGCAATCCTGCGTCCCGGGCGATCTGGCATTTCATCGGGCTCAACCTCGTCCGCGTACCTCGCTACCGCATGATACTGGTGATGTACGGAGGGGCGGCTGCGGCTCTGGTCATCGCAACCGTGTGCCGGCTTAAAGCCGGTTCGGGGCAGATCAGCCTCGTATGCACATCCGAGGGCATGCGCGCCATTGTTCCTATGATCGCGTTTCTAACGGTCGCGGGACTGCGCAGCACCTTTCTCGCACCCGCCGATCAGAGTGGCCGGTGGATTTTCCGCACTATCTCGGGCAGGCCGGGGTTGCCGCATGCACAAGCGGCGCGGCGCTGGGTGCTCAGCTGGACTCTGCTGTTGACTTTGGCCGCAGCTGGCTGGGTTTGTATCGCGATGCCTGGGGCGGACATCGATGACCGCTTCATTGCGGGTCAGGCCCTGGTCGCCATTGCTGCAAGCTTTCTGCTCACGGCTGCGTTCTTCCTGAACGTGAGGACGGTTCCATTCACAGGCGCAAAGCCGAATTCTGCGACGAATCTTGCACTGCTGCTGATCCCGTACCTCGGATTCTTTCCGGCAATCGTTCTCTTCACGGTGGCTCTGGAGCCTGCAATCGAAGTCAGCTTCGCGCGAATCGCGGGAGTCGCAGTTGCGGCTGTGGCGCTGTACCTCCTCCTGCGCCATACGCATCGTGTCCGCTTGCTGGAGGACCTGCAGCAGTTCGAGGCGGACGAGGATCAGGAGGATTTTCCTCTGCGTCTGGGCCTGCGGTACTAATGCCCGCTTCGGCCGGTGGTGACCGGGTCGACGGTCTTTTCTCGATGCGATATTCTCGAATTACCGGAGCCGGAGAGGTGGCAGAGCCCGGTTGAATGCACCTGACTCGAAATCAGGCATACTCGTAAGGGTATCGGGGGTTCGAATCCCTCCCTCTCCGCCAGTTTTTCGCCTAAGCTTCATCATTTCAGCAGCTCGGTTAAAGATCTCTGGAGTTGGGTGTTGTTGGGAATTCGACAACATTTCTGAGATGCTCACGGATTCACGACGTTTTCGCGCTCTTCCCCCTCAAAAACTCGAGAATCCGACAACGCAGCTGGCGCACTGGTCACGGCTGGCCAAACTGGGTTGTGACCGGGCGGGTCTTGTCGCGTGCAGGATAAAGAGATCGCGGCGGCCTCTCCCTTCATTTTGGTTTCGTTTGTTCGATCATTGACACCCTATCCATCTGCTGCAGCTCGCCGACTGGCGTCACCGGACGAGGTTCGGAGCTTCTCCCGTTGCTCCTCGCTCGGAAGGCCCCAGAAGCGTTCAGCATCAGCGCGTCGCGGGTGCCGAGCAGATTATCGGGGCAGCCAGCGGCGATCCGCTTCACAGCATGCGCAAGCAGTGGATCGGCCCCATGCGGCGCCATCCTGTTGCTGCTGCCCAGTTTCTGGCTTAGCCTTGGAAGCGTCGGATGCCGTGCTGGATCGCCGATGCCCGCTCCTCGATCGAAGGGCCATTCCGATCAGTGCGGCGTTTGCCAGCCTCACCCATCCCCACAGATTGGACCAGGAAATTGGGCTCATGAGAGTGATTCCGGATTTGCCGCAGCTTCCTCCCAAACCCGGCAGATCTGCGCCGGAAGATCGGGAAGCGCGAAGTGTCATTCTCGATGAGTTGCAGAAGGTTCTCGGGAGTCCGTTCTTCCAGCGGTCGCACCGGACGAGTCAGTTTCTGCGCTACGTGGTTGAGCACAAGCTGGGCGGCTACACCGAACAACTCAAAGAACGGACGATCGGAGTCAACCTCTATCGCCGGCCTCCTGACTATGCGACGGGTGACGACCCGGTAGTACGCGTGCAGGCGGGAGAAGTTCGCCGAAAGCTGGATCAGTACTACGAGGCACTCCGTAATGAGCAGATCCACCCGACCGTGCGGATCGAACTTCCCGTCGGTTCCTATTCGCCGGTATTCCACTGGGCTCCCCCGGAAAATCCAGCAGGAGTGCCGGATGCCACGTCAATCGACCCCGCTTCCGCGCAGAAGGGAGCGGCGGGCCATATGCCGGCATTCAGAAAGGCATGGTTTCTCGTTGCAGTCTGTCTCGCCGTGCTCGGCGTCGCTGCGTGGTTGGCGAACCTGACCTTGCGCGGAAGGACACAGACGAACGCAGAGGCTTCGCTGACGCGCAAGTTTTGGGAGCCGGTCTTCAGCACGCCGCAGCCGGTTTTGATTTGCCTCGCAAAAGGTGTGACGTACCGGCCCAACGAAAAGCTCTATGACTTGTACACCCATGCTCATCCCGGAAGCTTTCAAACCGAAGTCGAACGATCCAACGAGCCGCTCCCACTGGATGCCCGGCAGCCAATCACCTGGGGAGACATGAATCTTTACGACGACTACGGCATTGCCGAAGGCGATGTCTCCAGCGCATTACGCGTCTCCGAATACCTGGGGAGTATTGGCAAGCCCCTTCAGGTGAGGATTGGCAGCAAATATTCCTTCGAAGACCTGAGACATTCACCGGCGGTCGTGATTGGCGCATTCAACAACAAGTGGACGATGGATCTGACATCGGGTCTCCACTTTGTATTCGTTGAGCAGCCGGGCAGAGCTCTTGCGATCCGCGAGGCCGAGTCCGGTGGGCGGGAATGGCACGGCTCAACGAGCGCCCGGACCGGCATTCCGGTCACAGACTACGGCATCGTCACTCGCCTTCTGGATTCGAAGACCGGACAGTTCACGGTTACCGCCGCGGGGCTGACGGGGAGCGGAACCGAAGCTGCTGGCGAACTTGCGACACGGCCGGAGTATCTGGAAGAAGCCTTGCGCACGGCCCCGGCGAACTGGGCGGCGGGGAATGTGCAGATCGTGCTCCGGACTTCCGTCATGGATCGCGTAGCGGGTCCGCCGCGAGTGGTCGCGAGCTACTACTGGGCCAATCCCTGATCTGCCTGCGCTACTTCCGCTCAGTATGGTCTGAGTGCCTGGTGCGACTTACGGGTGGATGCCTGATCCCGCCCTGGCCCTCGCTTTTTTCGGAGTGCACGGCTTTCCCCCACATTGTTCCCCGGTAATACCGGCGCCTTCCGTGATCGTATAAGTGCGATCCACCGCAGGCAGCTTCACCGTCTCTTTCCTGCCGGAAGGCCAATGGATTT
>DASSKX010000093.1:0-3953 GCA_035689925.1 Acidobacteriaceae bacterium | reverse complement strand
GATGAGGCCGAGCAGGTCGAGAGGGGGCGTGTCCTGCTCGCGATAGTCGGGCAGGCGGAGGTAGACCATGACCAGGCCGAGGAGGCCGATGGGGATGTTGAGGAAGAAGATGACGCGCCAGTGGAGGTAATCGACGATGAGGCCGCCGGCGACCGGGCCGAGCATGGGGCCGACGAGGGCGGGGATGGAGACGAAACTCATCACGCGGACGAGTTCGTGTTTGGCAAAGGCGCGGACGAGGGTGAGACGGCCGACGGGCACCATCATGGCGCCGCCGCAGCCCTGGAGGACGCGGCAGAAGACGAGTTCGTGGATGTTGGTGGAGATGCCGCAGAGCAGCGATCCGAGGGTGAAGATGCCGATGGCCGCGGAGAAGACGCGGCGCGTGCCGAAGCGGTCGGCCATCCATCCGCTGATGGGGATGAAGATGGCCAGGGCGAGCGTGTAGCTGGCGAGGACGGCTTTCATGGCCAGCGCGGTGACGCTGAGGGCTTTGGCGATGTCGGGGACGGCGGTGTTGAGGATGGTGGTGTCCAGCGACTCCATGAAGAAGGCCACCGCGACCAGCCAGGGGAGGAGGGTTCGGGTGGAGGAAGTGAGGACTTCCGGGAGTGCGGGCTGCGCTGGCTGGGACGGGTTCATGGGGGAGAATATTTCTTCCGTTGCGGGAGTAGATGTCTCCTGCCAAATTTAGCAGCCGCATCAGCAGTGGCCGTGGTTCACAATGTTCTGTCTGAGCGAGGCGAGCTCAGGTTGTTGAACTCAGCGGCTTTCGCCGGGTCGACGTCCGGCGAGAAAACCCCGTTTGATGGCTGCTGCGCCGCGTCAAATGAATCCTTTGAAGCTGTGGGGATGATAGCGTGGTGACCTTCCACTTTGCGGCGAACCATGCCAGGGCGTAAAGAAGGAGAGTCGCTCGGTTCCCGGAAACCGCGGGATCGACAGGATGTCGTCGGCGCTTCCGGGCTGGTGCATCGGATCAGTGGATGGATAATGGCCCATCATTGGGGCCGTAGAATCCCTGACGAATCAGATTGAGCCTTCTGCCTCGCAGTCAAGGCTGCCGCCCTCCCGCACAATTTCCCGGCCGCGAACCAACCAACCCTCGTTATTTGTCCATCCATTCCGGCAGGTAGATTACGCCCCCCGCATACCGTGAAAATTGAAATTGCATGCGGCCGGCAGATGAGGCTGATCGTATGCACATAATTTCGCGACGCGGGTTTCTTGGTACATTGGCGGCGGCCTCTCTGGCCAGGGCGGCAAACTCTGCGACGGTCTCCTCTTTCGTTCTCGATGACGAGAACGCCGCTTTGCCTTCCCCGCAGAACTCCGGGATCGAACACGTTGTTTTCGTGGCGATGGAAAATCGCTCCTTCGACCACCTCCTCGGCTGGCTGCCCCATGCCAACGGGAAACAGGCGGGCCTCACCTACCTGGATAAGTCAGGTCAGCCCCATTCCACCTATCACTTGACCGATTACCAGAATTGCGCGCTCGCCGATCCGGACCACTCCTATGCCGGCGGCCGTATCCAGTTCGACGGCGGCAAGTGCGACGGCTGGCTCCGCGCTGCGACGAATGATTTGTTCCCGATCGGGTATTACGAGGCACAAGACCTCAGCTTTTTAAGTCAGGCCGCGCCCAGTTGGACGACATGCGATCACTATTTCGCCGCTACGATGGCGCCGACCTTTCCCAATCGTCTCTATATGCACGCGGCGCAGACGGATCGGCTCGATCAAAGCCTCACGCTGTCGACGCTTCCGACCATCTGGGATCGCCTCGCCGCGGCCGGACTCGACGGCCGATACTTCTACAACGACATTCCATTCACAGCATTTTGGGGAGCGAAGTACCTCGGCATAACTCATCCGTATGTTGAGTTTGTTGCCGCGTGCGCAAGCGGCCTGCTTCCCCAGGTCTCCTATGTCGATCCGCGATTCGTCGACGAGGCCAGCGGAACCTCCAATGACGACCATCCTCACGCTGACATTCGCAACGGCGAAGCATTCCTCAATGAGGTCTACACCGCTGTGACGAACAGCCCCGCGTGGCCCAACACCGTTCTGATCATCACCTTCGATGAGTGGGGCGGTTTCTTCGACCACGTAGCTCCCCCGCTCGGACCAATTCCGCCCGCAGATGCCGCTCTCGGGAGTGATGGCCGCCTGGGTTTTCGCGTGCCCGCGCTGATCATCTCGCCATTCGCCTCCAGGCAGTTCGTGGCGCGGCGTGCGTTCGATCACACGTCGGTGCTCAAGCTCATTGAATGGCGATGGAATCTCGCTCCGCTTACGGTGCGCGACGCCACCGCAAACAATCTGGCGGCGATTCTCGACTTTGACCAGCCCAACCTGAGCGCTCCTGCTTTCAGCGTACCGCCCGGTCCGTTTGGAGGTGCGTGCACCGCCGGATTGGCGCCCGTGGCTCCGTCCAGCAGCGGCGAGGAGAATGAGTGGTCTGCCGTCGCGAGCCTGGCGATCCAATATGGTTTTCCAATCCCTCAGTAACTCACGGATGGCGATCCGGCTACCGAACTCGATTCGGTAGCCACGTCGCCGGCCCTTGAGCCGCCAGCCCACAGTTTCGTCCCATCAAAAATCCGGCAGGCACCATCGTGTCCGCGGTACGCTCCTCACAGAGGCTGCCGGACCCCGGCGCCGCGCCAGGCTCCGTAGACACCGGCGCGGGTCGCTGTCCCGCTCCTCGGTAGATGCGGAGGTGCCCTATGCGCCAACTCCTCCTGACAATAATGTTGGTCGTTTTCCTCCTGCTCCTCACTCTTTTCGTGGCGACTCCGGTTGCGGCCCGCGTGTGAAGGCCTCCGCTGACCAAGTGCGCCTGTGCCGTAGCCGCTGATGTCACAGGGATTTGCCCACCTGTTTTCCTGCCGCCAACCTCCTCCGCCGCGAATGTCAAAAGCGTGCACATCCGGTGCAACTTACACCGATGCAATCGTTTGTCTGCCGGGCCCGACGCAACGGCCCATCCGCTCCGCAGCATCCTATGGAGTGTCGGAACTGTCCGGCGCCCTGTTATGAAGGACAACGTCGTTCCCATGCCGAACGCGAACGTGCTGGTCCGCGGAACCATCCGCGGCATGGGTCGCCGTGGTCCCTGCGAACTTCTCGTGCGCCGTCAGCGTCGTGCCGGATCCACTGCCTTCGAGTACACCCAGTGGACCGTGCTCTCCGCGCCCGCCGATCTGCCCGACGGCAACTACGTCGTGACCACCGACGACGGCTACAACTTCCACGTCACGCGCGCCCATCGTGTCTGGCGGCAAGCTTCACCCCGTCGCACCCGCGAATCCGCCTAACACTTCTGTTGTGTGTTCCTGGTTCCCGCTTCCCTGTACCATCGGGACGCAACTGAACCTGCAACCAGGAGCCTCCTCCATGCAACTTCGTTTGCATCTCCGAAATCTTTTGCTTCCAGCGGTTTTCCTATCGCTGACCTGCACCGGCATCGCCCAGGGTCACAGGGATAACGATCACGGCCACGGCCACGGCGAAGGACATCATGACCGGGACGACCGCGGTATGCCGCCCGGACAGGCGAAGAAATACGGCTACTCCGACCGCGCCATGCCGCCGGGACAGGCCAGGAAGTATTTTCGCGACGATGACCGCGACCGCTTCTACGTGCACTACCGGCATGACGCGGACTACTGGCGCGGCCGTCGCCGTGTGGTCTTCGTCCCCGGTGCCGTCATCGAGCGCACGTACATCGTCCGCCCTGTGCCAAGCGCCTACTGGGTCGGCGTTGTCGCCGCGCCTCCGCCGGGATACGTGTACGGCTACTGTAATGGCTATGTTGTCGCCTGGAACCCCACCACGCGCGTCGTGGCCGATGTCCTCGACCTCGTCTCCGCCGCCAGTGGCCACTACCGCCTGATGCCGAGGCCGCGATCAGACCGCTTCCTGCTCGCGGCCTTCGTCTTCCTCACT
>DASSKX010000092.1:0-12771 GCA_035689925.1 Acidobacteriaceae bacterium | reverse complement strand
CCGTCGGCGGATACCTCGATTTTCACTTTGCTCACCGGCTTGCCGTCGCGCGTGTTCTCCAGCTCATACGCGTTGCCGGACTTCGTGCACGTGGTGGCGGTGCCGTTAACCGGCGCGTTGGGCTTGCCGTCGCAAACCACTTTGGGGCTGGCCTCGCCGCCGCGCGTGACGGTGTAACCGTCCGCATCCGTCGCGATCGAAGCCGTCGGACCGTCGTATTTCAGGCTGGATCGATCGATCTTCCAGGACCCGTTCCATTGGTTTTCCTGCGCGATACAGGGAACAGAGAGAGCTGCAAGGGACGCGAGTGCGCATAGGCACGTGGGATATCGTTTCATCGTTTTTTGCCTCGTGGAGCAGATTTGGCTGAGTTGGCTCAGTTGAGGGGAGAGCGATGATACTGCGCCGCGGCAACGCCGACTGTCAAACGAAATGCAGCGGCCACGCGGCGTGCGAGTACCGCCACCCTTGGCCCAACTCTCTGAACTATGCTCCCCCCAACTGCGTACACCCCAACGTAGACGTCCCATTCACGATGACCGCACACAAAACCATGCAGCCACCGGAAGCACCAGATCAGCCCATCGAAGTCGCCAGCGACCCCCGGTCCACCCCGCCCGGACATCCGCTGGCGCCCGGCCTGGCCCTCATCTCCTTTGTTGCTCTCATCCGCGTGGCCATCTACCTCATCGCCGCCCCGCGCTATGGATACTTCCGCGACGAACTGTATTACCTCGCCTGCGGCCGCCATCCCGCATGGGGATACATGGATCAGCCCCCACTCATCGCGTGGATCGCCTGGCTCCTCGAGCACACCATCGGCGTATCGCTCTATGCCCTGCGCCTCCTGCCGATGGTGGCCGATGTCGCCTGCCTCGTGATGACGGGGCTCCTGGCCCGCAAACTCGGCGGCGGCCGCTGGGCGATGTTTCTCGCCTCCCTGGCCGTGCTCGTCGCGCCCATCTACCTGACCCTCTCGCATTTATTCACCATGAATGCCTTCGATCCGCTGTTGTGGATTCTGATTGCATGGTTCCTCGTCGACCTCATTCAGACGGGCCGGGAAACCCACTGGCTGATCATCGGAGTCCTGGTCGGCGTTACGCTGCTCAACAAATACGGCGTGCTCTTCTTCATCGCTGGACTCCTCGCCGGCGTCCTCTTTTCGCGCCTCCGGCGCAGCCTCGCTCGCCCCTGGTTCTGGGCCGGCACCGCCCTTGCCGTCCTCATCGCTCTCCCGAATTTTCTGTGGCAGCTGCACTGGAATTTTCCCTTTGTGCAATTGGTGCGCAGCGTAAGAGAAGCCGGCCGCGACGTCATGCTGCCGCCGCTTCCCTTCCTCGCGCAGCAGTCGCAGATGATGGGGTTTGTCTCATCCCTGCTGGTCATCCTCGCCTTGTGCTTCCTTGCTTCTCCTCGGGGCAGGCGCTACGCAATTCTTGCCGCAGGATTCCTCAGCGTGCTCGGCTGCATGCTCGTGCTGAAGGGCAAGTTCTACTATGTCGCGCCCGTCTATCCCGTCGTATTCGCTCCAGGCGCGGTTCTTCTTGAGCGGTGGACGGAAGTGCGCACGCTCAAATGGTTCCGTCCGCTCTATGCGCTGGCCCTGTTCCTCGTGGGCGCATGGATTGCGCCCACCGCAGTCCCGCTGCTTTCTGTCGACGGATACATCGCCTACACGAAGAGACTCGGCATGCAGCAGCAGAAATTCGAGAACCAGCCCCAGAGCAAGCTGCCGCAAATCTACGCGGACATGATGGGCTGGGAAGACCGCGTGAAAATCGTGGCCGCTTACTTCCACTCCCTGGCGCCCGAAGAGCAGAAAGTCACCGCCATCGGAGCCTCGAATTACGGCGACGCCGGCGCCGTCGATCTTTTCGGTCCGAAGTACGGCCTGCCCAGCGCCATCAGCACCGCTAACAATTACTGGATCTGGGGCCCCCGCAACTACACCGGCCAAAGCGTCATTCTCATGGACGAGGATTCACCGGAAAAGTACGTCGACCACTGCCGTTCCTTCCGTCTGGTCGCCAAACCCAACGATCCCTATTCCCGCCCGGACGAAAATCATCCCATCTATCATTGCGTTGGGTTCACGCCCAACCTGCAGTCCCTCTGGCCAACGCTCAAGCCCTGGAAATAGCTCTACTCTCACCTCCCAAAGAGAACGGCAACAATGGCGATTATCTGCGCTAAAATGCGGGCCAGGTCTTCATGCCCTGATCGTCAGGCGTCCTGTGCAGAGGTTCACCTTGGGGACGAGTTCCAGTATCGCTGCCCTGATCGCAGCGGCTGAAAGCGGTAATAAGTCAGCCTCCGAATCGCTCTTTGCTGCGCTCTATTCTGAGCTGCACGGCCTGGCCCGCCGTCAATTGGCTCGCGCAGGAGCGCCCGTGACCATCAGCGCAACCACCCTCGTCCACCAGGCCTACATTGAAATGGCTGAAAGGGAGGGCGTGAGCTTCCCCGATCAGGCAAGATTCATGGGATACGCCGCGCGTGTCATGCGCGGCGTGATCATCGACCACGCGCGCAGCCGGCATGCGCAGAAGCGGGGAGGATTGTTCGAGATTACGTCGCTCGTCTCCGACATGGAGAGCCCCGCAGATGACCGCGAGCTGACGCGCATCAGTGAAGCGCTCGATGACCTCGCCAAAAGCGATGCTGCGCTCGCCGAAATTGTCGATCTCCGCTTCTTTTGCGGATTCAGCCTCGCCGAAATCGCAGCCATGAAAGGTGTTTCCGAGCGAACCGCGCAGCGGCAATGGGAGAAGGCTCGGATCTATCTGCATCGCGCCATACGAGCCGGCGTGGAAAGCTGAACCAATGTCGAGCCTGAATCAGGAACGCTGGCGCGAGATAAGCCCCTATCTGGATCAGGCGCTTACCCTGTCCTCCCCGGAACGCGAATCCTGGATCGAATCCCTTCGCGCTGAAAAACCGGAAACGGCAGCCTTCCTCCAGGAATTACTCGACGAGCAGGTTGCGCTTGCCGACGAGCACTTTCTCGAACATCCCATGGTGCAGGACGGAAAGTTATCTCCGCCGCCGCGTACCGTTGGCGCATACACGCTCATCTCGCCCATCGGCAGGGGCGGAATGGGAACGGTGTGGCTGGCGGAACGAAGCGACGGCCGCTTCGAACGCCGCGTCGCCATCAAGTTTCTGAACTTTGCCATGGAACGGGCGGGCGCCGAACGATTCCGCCGCGAAGGCAGTTTCCTGGCCCGCCTGGCGCATCCGCACATCGCCCAGATGATCGATGCCGGCGTGACGCCGGATGGACAACCCTACCTCGTCCTCGAATATTGCGAGGGGGAGCACGTCGACGAGTACTGCGACCATCAGGCACTCGATGTCCATGCGCGCATCCATCTCTTCCTCGATATTCTCGCTGCGGTCGCGCACGCCCACACCAACCTGATCGTCCACCGCGACCTCAAGCCCTCGAATGTAATCGTCGCCGCCAGCGGAGATGTGAAGCTCCTCGACTTCGGCATCGCCAAGCTGCTCGCCGACACGGAAACACCTGCCGAGGCAACCGTCGTCACACTGGAAGCCGGAGCAGCGCTCACCCCGCGCTTTGCCGCGCCGGAACAGCTCACCGGCGGCCAAATTACCACGGCGACCGACGTCTATGCGCTCGGCGTCCTCCTCTACCAACTGCTCACCGGACGCCATCCGGTCGGCGCGGCGACGCAATCCACGGTGGAGCTGGTCCGAGCCGTCGTCGAAACAGAACCGCCTCGCATCTCCGACGCCGTGGACGAGAAAGACGAAGACGCGGCCAGGAAACGCGGCACCTCGCCGGAAAAATTACGGCGTGCCGTGCGCGGCGATCTGGATCTGATCGTCGCCAAAGCGATCAGGAAAAATCCCACCGAGCGTTACGCCTCCGTATCGGCCTTCGAAGAGGACCTGCGCCGGTATTTGGATCATCAGCCCATCAGCGCGCGTGCTGACGCCCTTTCCTATCGCCTGCGCAAATACGTTCGTCGTCATCGCGTGGGTGTTGCGGTAGCAGCGGGCTTAGTGCTCGTCCTGGCAGCATTCTCCATGATCCAGGCCATTGAACTGCGGCGCATCACGCGCGAACGCGACCGCGCTGACCGCATTGCAGAATTCATGACCGGTATCTTCAAAATCTCCGACCCGAACGAGCATGCGGGCCAGGCCGTCACCGCACGAGCAGTCCTCGATAAAGCCGCCGAAGACATTCGCAATAATCTCAACAACGATCCTGAACTGCGCGCGCGGATGCTCCACGTCATGGGGCGCGCGTACCTGAATCTCGGGCTCTACTCCCGCGCCGAAGCGCTCTTCAGAGAAGGCATTCAGGCCAGCGCTTCGGTCCGCGGGCAAAACAGCACGGACACGCTGCGAATGACCCACGATCTCGCCTGGGCTCTGCTGCAGGAGGGCCGCGTTGCCGAGGCGGAAAGCGTCGAGCGCAGGCTCCTCGATACGCAGCGCCGCGTCCTCGGTCCGCAGCATGGCGATACCCTCGCAACGATGGAAGAACTCGCCTTCACCGTATGCAACGAAGGCAAAGGACAGTGCGCGGAGGGAATCGATCTGACGCGCCACGTGCTGGACCAGCACGAACGCACCCTCGGACCGGACGCCTTCTATACCCTCGCCACCATGAATAACCTCGCCATCATGCTGGCGAGCGACGGCCGGGTGCAGGAAGCGATCGACGTGCAGCAGGAATCCCTCAAGCGGCACCTCCGCCACTTCGGCCCCGACAACATCGGCACCGTGAATGCCATGCTCGACCTGGGCGAGTTTCAGCGGGACGCGGGGCGCGAGGACGACGCCCAGGCGACTCTGGAGAATCTGCTCGCCATCGAGAAGCGCACTTTTGCGCCGGACCAGGGCGAAACGGCGGCAACCGAATACGATCTCGCCTCCGTCTTTCTCCGCAAAGGCCAAACGGATCGCGCACTCGCATCCCTGCGCGCGGCGCTCAACGGCGATCTCGCCCCTCGCATTGCAGAAGGTCTGCCGACCGATCCGCTGTTTGCCTCGCTCCGCAACGATCCTCGCTTCCGGGAACTGACAATCCTGGCGCAGAAGCGCTTCCCGCCGCAGCCCCCGCTCAAAGCAAACTAATCGGCAGCGTCTGTCGTCTTTTGCCCGCCCTTTCCGATTCCATAGACAGAACTGCCCTGCCGAGACATCTGCGCAGGTATTACGGCTCCTGATCGAGCCGGAGGAGGAACCATGTCCGCAACAACGAGTCCTGCCCTGGATATGAACAAGCTGAATGCATTCATCGGCCAGTTTGTCGGCGATCTGGGTGCCGCAGTGCATGCAGGAATGGTGGTGATTGGCGAGAAGCTTGGCTTGTACAAGGCGTTGGCCGACGGTCCTGTGACGTCCGCCGAGTTAGCCGCCCGAACCCGCACCGATGAGCGCTACCTGCGCGAATGGCTCGCCTCGCAGGCGGCCGGTGGCTACATCACCTACGACGCAGCCGGCAAAACGTTCTCCCTCACTCCCGAGCAGGAGCTTGCCCTCGCCAATGAAGACAGCCCCGCCTACCTGCCCGGAGCCTTCGAGCTCGCGCTAGGCTCCCTGGCTGCGGTGCCGCGCATTGCCGAGTCCTTCCGCAACGGAGCCGGCATGGGCTGGCATGAGCACGACGACGGCGTCTTTCAGGGCTGCGAGAAGTTCTTCCGCCCCGGCTATGCCGCCAACCTCGTCAGTTCGTGGATACCCTCCCTCGACGGCGTCCAGCAAAAACTGGAGCGCGGAGCGCGTGTCGCCGACGTGGGCTGCGGCAAAGGCGCATCGACCCTGCTGATGGCCAAAGCCTTCCCCAAATCGCAATTCTTCGGCTTCGATTACCACGACAAGTCCATTCAGGCCGCCCGCGAAAGCGCCCGCCGCCAGGGCCTCGCGGACCGCATCACCTTCGACGTCGCCAAAGCCAAGGAATTCCCCGGCAGCGACTACGACTTCGTCGCGGTCTTCGACTGCCTGCACGACATGGGCGATCCCGTCGGCGCAGCCACCCACGTCCGCCGAGCGCTCGCCAACGATGGAACATGGATGATCGTCGAGCCCTACTCCCACGACGACCTCAAGGACAACCTGAATCCCGTTGGCCGGGTGTATTACTCCTTCTCCACTCTGCTCTGCACGCCGTGCTCGCGTTCGCAGGAAGTCGGCCTCTGCCTCGGCGCCCAGGCCGGAGAGAAGAGAATCCGCGAAGTCATTACCTCAGCCGGCTTCACCCGCTTCCGCCGCGCCACAGAGACGCCCTTCAACATCGTTTACGAAGCGCGCCCCTGAACGGCGGCCCCTCTCCCTCGCAGGTGACGGCGATGTCGTCTTTTCCCCGCCATTTTCGATTACCTGACTAGAAGTCCACATCTTTTTCGGCTGCAGATCGAAAGCGAAGCCCGCACACGCAAGTGCCTCCGGGCTGCGCCTTGCCGATCGCTGTTCGAGAGAAGGCCAGAGGAGGACGAAAATGTCCGGAAGCTTGATCAGGTTAGTGAGTTCATTCCGGAAGTCGCGGGCTGTCTTGGCCATAGTGACCGCAGGCACCACGCTGACGGCGCTCGGCGCTGCCAGTCTGCCCAGTCTCTTTCAATTCCGGGACCCGAGCGGTGTCCTGGGAACCAATCACTGGAGCGGCCCGCACGACGAGAATGGGCCATTCTTCCAGTCACTGGGCACCAACGGCCGCTCCTGCGCCACCTGCCACGTTCCGGCCGATGCTTTCGGACTGAGTGCGGCCCAGGCAGAGAGCACCTACCAGCGCACCCAGGGACACGATCCGCTCTTTGCCCCCGTCGACGCTGCGGCCTGCCCTGCGGCAACCGACGGCCATCCGTTGAACTTCGATCTGCTCCGCAAGCACGGCCTGTTCCGCATCGCGCTGCCTCTGGCTCCCCATCCTCAGTTCACCATCAGCGTGGTACACGATCCCTATGGCTGCGCGCTGGTCACGGATCCCGCCAGCGGCGCTTTAACCATTTCCGTCTACCGCCGCCCGCTGCCCGCCACCAATCTCGCCTTTCTCACGGCGGTGCAGTTCGATGGGCGTGAGACTGTGGCTCCCCTCAATGATCCGCAGACGCATGTCGCCAACCTCATCGCCGACCTTAAACATCAGGCTCTCGATGCCACCCTCGGCCACGCTGAAGCCTCCACCACTCCGACCGACGCCCAGCTGATGCAAATCGTCGCCTTCGAAGGAGTGACGAATTCTGCGCAGGCCGCTGACGACCACGCCGGCAGACTCAACAGCGAAGGCGCCGCTGGCGGGCCGGACTCCCTCAGCACCACGGAATTCTTTCCCGGCATCAACGACCCTCTGGGCGGTAACCCATCCGGCGCACCCTTTAGCCCCAGCGCATTTACCCTCTATGCCAACTGGCAGAACTCTCCCGATCCGCACCGGGCCTCCATCGCTCGCGGCGAGGAGATATTCAACACGCATCCGCTCCACATCGCCAACGTTCGCGGGCTGAATGATGCGCTCAACCAGCCGGTCGTCGACGGCACCTGCACCACCTGCCACGATGCGCCGAATGTCGGCAATCACTCGCTCCCCCTGCCTCTGGAAATCGGCACCAGCCGCTCTGCGCAACTGGACGCGGACCCTCAGATCCAGGCGGCGCTCAGCCGGCTTTCCATGCCCGATCTGCCCGTCTTCGAGATCGTTTGCAACGAAGGCCCCGACGCCGGAGAAATCACCTACACCTCGGACCCCGGCAAGGCCACCCTCACCGGTCTGTGCACCGATGTTGGCCGAGGCAAAGGGCCCATCCTGCGAGGCCTCGCCGCCCGCGCCCCCTATTTTCACAACGGATCCGCAGCAACGCTGGATCAGCTGGTCGAGTTTTATAACCAGCGATTCCAGATGGACCTAAGTGATCAGGAAAAGCGCGACCTCGTGGCTTTTCTCAACAGCTTGTAAGCTCCGCGTCCTGACGAGAGCCAGCCCAAACGGCTGGCTCGCCGTCCACCGCAACAAAGTGGACACGAATTCGCGCTGGAGTTGGTGTTCTGAAAGCAGAGGGATAAGAGAGCCTCGCCGAGAATCGGCTGGGCTTTTCTGTTGCAGGCGTGCGCCGCGTCACCAATTAACTTCGAAAAGGGCGCGGCGGTGTCAACCAGTAAATCAAGGTAATACCGAAACCCGATTACCCCGCAACGGCAGCAAATCATATGCCTACAAAGGCATAAATATCGAGGACTAACCCACCGTGCCCGGCATTGGGATCGGAGAGGGTAGCCGAGGCGAAGATAGCCTTCGCCCGAACCGCGCTATGTCGGTGTGCCACCCCAAAAGATGCTGGGGCAGATTGCGAAGGAACTGGGCGTCAGCATGACAACGCCGAGCACGTGCTGAAGAGATAGACAGGCTGTTCGGCTTCTCCGTGGCTAGCGAAACCGCGCCCGGCTAATGTCGCCACCGACAGGGTTGATAACGTCGAACGACACATTCTTCTCAGCCTTGTGCGTATGAATCGATTCGAGGTCTACGCTGCGTTGGGCCCCGTCTACTGCCACGATGACGAACGTTCCCTCCAGCCCAATTGCCCAGACTCTTTGACCAGGATGAGGGTCATTCATCATCCCCAAAGTGTAGTCGCCCAGGCCAAAGCGGGACGGTTACTTTTTCACTTCTCCGGAAGCCTGTTCTTGAAGGTCAGGCGAGAGGAAGACCAGTCCCACTCTCCGCAAAATTTACCCGTCTGGACCACGAACTTGCCCAACTCCAGGTGGTGCCGCCCATCAGGAAGATCAGGTGGGTCATCCGTGGTAGGGCAGCGAGTATATGAGCGGCCCGAAGAGGACTGTTCGCCCCAGAGGTCCAGCATGCACTCAAACGCCAAACCCATACCGCGCACGTGCACGGGCATGCGGACGATCTCGTCGCTTGCAACGACCCCGGACAGGAATGACCCCATAGTTCTGCGGTGCTATTGCATTGGTGCAGAGTTGGTCAACATCACGCGGACTCGTCCTGATGGGCAGCCACATCTCGCGTCTGCGGCTTGCTGGCAATGCTGCTCTCTTTTGACGGAACCAAAGGCGGTTTGTTCATGGACAATAAAGCCCAGTGGGTACTGGGCTGGAGCGGAGGGTACTCGGGTTCGCGGTTTTGGAACCGCTCTTCACCATTTGGATGCTGCCCCTCGGAAACCGCCGGGACACCCATAAACCCGTAATCCTCAATTCCCCCACGTCGCGATCCGGTCATCCATGGTCGCGAACGCGCTCCGCGCACACGCATCCGCCCGCTGCCGCCCGCACATCTGCACCGACTGCCACACGAAGATATCCTCGCCCCGCAGCAGAACCAGCGACAGCGCCGCATTCGCGCCCGACGCAGTCGACGAACCATCCACTGAGATCACCTTCAGGTGCCAGTTGTAGACCACCACACTCTGCCCGGCCGGCTCTTCCACCGCCTCCGCCGCAGCCGCATAACGCGGGCTGGCCTCGAGCAGTTCCTGAAATGCCGCTGCAAACCGCGACCCGGTCTCGTCTTTGCACTGGCACTCGAACATCAGCTTCACCGATGCATGTTTGGTCTGGGAGAACAGGGCAGGACAGGAACAAAACAACAGCAGTACCGCAGATAAAGCCGTCTTCATGCGTGCTTCCTCAGGAAAACCGCGGCTAGTATAGTGCCGCCCCGGAAAGCCGAAACGTTACTTTCATGGGAGTCGTTACGGTACGAGAGGAGGGAGCAGACCGCCGAAGGCAAGCCGCGCAGCAGGAACGATCCATCTCGCGGAAGCACCGGGCGCCGCTCGATCAACGCTGGTTCTCCCCGATCCCGCAACCGCGAACAGCGCTCCGGATCCGGGCATCATGGGTGCACGGATCCGGAGCAGTCGCCATGCCCAGGGGCCAGACCCTCCTCCCCCAAGGCGGATCCGGGGCGCGTCCCGGGCATGGCTGCATCACGCATGCGGCAGTAGAGCACTCCTCGGTTCCTGCGCAGCGCGAGACGTCGTCAACAGCTCAAGAGGCACTCCGGGTGCGAACACGTAGCCGCAGCCCCGGCACTGCACGGACCGCTCCCAGACCCGCATCGCCGCCAGCCATTCCCTGCGGTTGTAACGGTCGGCCCGCATCAGCGCCCAGGCGATCGCCACCACAAAAATCAGTCCGCCGCTAATGCTCGATCCGGCGCCCAGCGTCGCCGCCGTTCCCGGCATCGCCGCCGCCGACAGCACCAGCCGCATCCCAATGGCGGTTACGGTCAGCACCAGCAGGATCACCAGCACCATCACCCGCTTCTTGCGGGGAGGCGCAACCGACCGGAACCCGGTCTTCCGCTGAGGGGCGCCTCGCTGGTACACGGAGCGCAGCGACTCGGTCTCAAAGCTATGGCAGCAGGGGCAGGGGTGCACCATGTTTTCGCCTCCACCGCTACCATCGGCGGCGCATCGGCAAACTTGAGGTGGATAACTGGACCCTGGCTCCTACCCCCTGGGCAAGGTAACGTATTCCGCCCGTTACCCCCTCGACAAACCATTATTTGTCAAATACTTGCATTTTCTACCCCGGTAAGAGACGGCCACCCCCCACCCCACGCCCGACCTGATTCTGGAGTCATGACCCCGCAGCGAGCCCTGCGGAGCGCGCCCGGACTGGCGCAAAAAGCGAAGGGGGCGATGTCTCTCGCGAGACGCCGCCCCCTTCTATCCGAACTCTTCGAAGATCTGGCTTCGGCTACCGGATCACAACCAGCGGTTCCAGAAGCTTTTGGGATCTGCAAGCTTGCGCCCGCCATCCCGCAGTTGCCGTTCGCGCCCTGTTGCGCGAGCTTTCTCGCCTTCCTCCGAGATCTCCGGTTGCCCGGATCTCTCGAGAGCCCCGGTTTCCCGGTGCTCCTGAAAGCTGCGGTTGCCCGCCGCTTTCACCCGAACCCCGGTCGCCCGGGAGTTCGCTGAAATTCGTTTTCCGACTTCCTGGCGCCGCCGGTCGCCCGGCACCGCCTGAAATTCGTCGAGTCCCCTGCAGCGCCGGTTACCCGATGCTGCCTGAGCCTCGCTCCCGGTTCCCAGAGAATCCCGGTTGCCCGGCATTCCTGAGCGCCGTCCGAAGCTTCCGAAGTACCGGTTACCCAGCGCTTCTTCCGCCCCGACCCCGAGTCCCTTTCCGCTCCGGTTTCCCAAAGCTTCCCGGGTCTCGGTCCCGAGCCTCATGCTTTTCCAGTTTCCCGGAAGCTCATAATGCTCGGTGCGAATTCCTCTGAGGGCTGCGTTCTGCTCTCTTCTCGTGGAAGATTGCTCTCCCGTTGACAAGAATCATGCCACAGGTCGCTCGCGGCGCAACGGCTATTTTTGTGTGCAAATCCCGTGTTTTCTGTGCAAAACGATCTCATGAAAGTGGTGCGTTTTGCACTGTTTCTGTTACAGGTTTTCCGTTACTGCTTTGTATCCAGAGGATGTTGTGCCTCCTCGAAGAACTCATTCTGCAGCTTCTGGCTTTCATCATCCGCTTTCACTGCCCGAATCGCCGTCACCAGATCATCGGTCCACGCCTTCATGTCGTACTCGCCCAGTTCCTTCGTCGCCTTGCTGCCGTCGCCCGAGTAGTGATTTGGGAACCGTGCATACCACCAGATCCCCGTGTACACATCGGCTGGCAAATGCAGCCGCGCCTGATCCGCGCCCGACTGCTGATTGGCTCGGTCCATGTGCACCAGATCCGGCCGCGTGATCAGCGTGTGCGAGGTCTCCGACTCGCCGGCATGCATGTCGTTGGTCGTCTGCTGCTTCGGACGCCCCTGCCCGTTGCGGTTGTCCCACCAGTAGACGTACACGACATAATCGTGCGGCATTTGTAACTCTGTCTGAGCAAAATAGGGCAGCAGCGACAGATTGCCGCCGTGCCCGTTCACGATCAGGATCTTTTTGCATCCGTTGCGCGCCATCTCATCGGTCGTCTCCTGCAGCAGATCCAGCTGCATATGCCGGCTGTAGGCGATCGTGCCAGGCTGGTGCCGCGCCTCATCAATTTGCCCAAAATAATAAGCCGGAAAGATGACCGCGTATTCCTGGGCCGCCGCATGTTCCGCCACCCAGCGCGCGTTGATCAGATCCGTGCCGATCGGCAAATGCGGCCCATGCTTCTCCAGAATGCCGAACGGCAGCAGGCACACGCCGCCAGCCTGATGAATCGCCCTGACAAAATCGGGGCCGGTCAGTTCTTCCCAATGCGTCGAGAGCTTCTCCTGCGCCCCCGCATTCGCTGCAATCACCAGCGCCGCGGCAATCATTCCCACGCATGACCGAATCCTCAGCATCGCACCCTCCGAACAGCAGCACCCTTATACCAGAGGGTCGTGGTCGTCACGACACGAGACGATGGACGACGTGCATACAGGTAATCTGCGCTCGACAACGACTCAGCGCTGCTTGCCGCCCCACCCTCCGCCGCCCGGTGTTTCCAGCCGCAGCACATCGCCTGCCTGCAGATGGAGACTGCACTTCCCCGGCAACTCTCGTCCGTCAGGCTCCGCAGCCGTAAACACCGTCGCGCGGCCTGCAGCGCCTTCCTGGCCACCCTGCAATCCCCACGGACGAAACTTCCTCCGCTCCGCCAGCAGCGTCACCTGCGCAGGAGCCAGCAACTCAATCTCGCGCACGAGCCCGTCCCCTCCGCGCCATCGCCCTTCGCCGCCCGAACCGTCGCGATACGCGTACCTCCGCACGCGAAATGGATACGCATACTCCAGCGCCTCAATCGGCGTGTTCAGCGAATTGGTCATGTGCGTCTGCACGCCGG
>DASSKX010000091.1:0-2196 GCA_035689925.1 Acidobacteriaceae bacterium | reverse complement strand
CGAGCTTGCGCTTCGTCAGGCCGGTCGCCTGCGACACCTCATCGACGCTCATCGGACCACCATGCTCCTGGAGCGCGCGCACCACGGCTTCCAGTTCTGCGGTGCGTACCGTCCCACTGCCGGTCTTGTAGCGCTGCGCGTTGATATCCTGGGCGCGATAGAAGAGCACGGCCTCGGCCGGCTCTCCGTCGCGGCCGGCGCGCCCAATCTCCTGGTAGTAGGCATCGAGCGACTCGCTGGGATCGGCGTGAAAGACGAAGCGGATGTCCGCCTTGTCGACGCCCATGCCAAACGCATTCGTCGCCACGATGACCGGCGTCTCTCCGCTCATGAATGCGTTCTGAATCGCCTCGCGATCCTTGCCCTTCATGCCGCCGTGATAGCCGACCGCCTGCACGCCCCGCGCGTTCAGCTGCGCGGCCAGCGATTCGACTTCCCTGTGCGTGGCCACGTAGATGATGCCCGGCTTGTCGGCAAACTCCACACGACGCAGCAGCGCGTCGAACTTTTCTTCGGGCGTGGTGAACACGTCGACGCGCAGCGAGATGTTGGGCCGGTCGAATCCGCGGACCAGCACGCGTGGCTCGCGCAGGCCCAGGCGCGCGATGATGTCGTCACGGACTGCGGGCGAGGCGGTCGCTGTCATGGCCAGCACAGGTGGACGTCCGAGCGCGGCGATTGCCTGCGGCAGATCGAGATAATCCGGCCGAAAATCGTGCCCCCACTGGCTGATGCAGTGTGCTTCGTCGACGGCGAAGAGGGAGACGTTCGCCTCCTGCAGCCGCTCCAGCGTCTCGGGCTTCTTCAGTTGCTCCGGGGCGAGCAGAATGTATTCCACCTGGCCGCCTTCTATGCGCTCCAGGGTCTCGCGCTGCTCGCCGGGGGAGAGGGTCGAGTTCACCACCGCCACCTCGTCGAGAAGGCTGTTGTCGATCGCCTCCGCCTGGTCTTTCTGCAGGGCGATCAGCGGCGAAACAATGACGGTCGAGCCGGGCAGCAGCGCGCCGGCGATTTGATAAATCGCGGACTTGCCTGATCCGGTCGGCTGCACGACGAGCGTGTCCTGGCCGCGCAGGAGGGAGCGAATCGCCTCAGACTGGCCGGGCCGGAGCGAAGGAAATCCCAGCAGCTTCCGTGCCGCGGCGGCGATGTCGGGGGAGGCTTTCTTAGCGGAGAAGGCGAGTGTCTTGCTTCTGGAAGATGACATCAGGTGTGAGGGGCCCCAGGGACAGTTTTCTGTCGTACCTCGGTTAGATGCAGAAATGCGGTATGCGGGAGCCCCTCAGTTAGCCAAACCACACAGCCTCAGCCCGGCAGCTTCGGATGAAGCTTTTCGAACCCGGTCGCCTGCTGGTATGCGCGAGCAAAGGCACAGAGCTTCGCATCCTGATAATGCGCGCCCAGAAAGGTGAGGCTGACAGGAGTGCCCGGCCCGCCAATCTGGTCGTCATCGCCGGTATCGATGGGAGGCGGCGTCGGGGCGTCGGTGCCGCGGAGGCCGTTGGGCACGATCACCGCCGGATGGCCCGTGAGATTGGTGACTACGAGCTGCTCGCTGTTCGTGGCAGCGACGATGACATCGACCTGATCGAAGAGCTTCGCCATCTGCTCGATGGCCAGCGTGCGCACGCGATTCGCCTGGATGTATTCGACGGCGGGGTAGAACCGGGAGACACGGAAGTCGTTGGGCCAGTCCTCGGGGCCTTGTTCGGTCAGCAGCTTGTCGCGTCCGGTCGTGGTCAGCTCGTCAAAGGCGGCGGCGGCCTCGGCGGTCAGCAGCGGTGTCATCGCGTCAAAGGGCAGCTTCGGCAGCTCCAGCGGGGTGAGGTTCACGCCCATCGCCCGCAGCTTGTCGAGCGCGGCGAGATCGTACTTGCGGTCGTAGGCGCGGCGTGCGCGATATTCCTCCTGCCGGCGCTCGCGGCGTTCGCGCTTCTGCTTCTCTTCGGCCGTTTCCTGCGCCGCGGCTGGTTTTTGCGGCGGAGGCGGCTGGTCCGGGTCGAAGCTTGCCTTGAAATAGCCGACGCGCAGCGCCTTCCAGTCGAGGTTCGCATTCCAGTTGAAGGCTGCGTCGTGGACGGATTGATCCTGACCGTCGGGCCCATAAATCGCTGCGAGCACGGCCGCGCAGTCTTCGACGGAGCGGCAGATCGGTCCCAGCTTGTCCATGGTCCAGCTCAGAGCCATGGCGCCGGT
>DASSKX010000090.1:0-2037 GCA_035689925.1 Acidobacteriaceae bacterium | reverse complement strand
GGGATGATGATGCCGACGAGATTCATGGGATCGGCGGCGGCGATCGTGATCGGCGGCATGTCCACAATGCTGCGCGTGCGGCTGGCACGCAGCGAATCGGCGGCTTCCGGGAGCGCGAACTGCTCACCGCCAAATCCGGAGACGAACCGCCCGCCGCGCACAACGCCCCGCGCTTCGAGACGGCGAAACATGCCCACCAGTTCACGCCACGGCGGCGCCGTTGTTTCGCGGGCGAGCACGTCGCGCAGCACCACGCCATAGCGGCGCAGCAGCATCTGGCAGGCAGATTCGATCTGCGCATCCCGCCGCACGGCGGCCTCGCCCGGCGTTTCCGCAACCGGCTCCGGAGGCAGGAGCATCGCCCAGCGTCCGGCAGCGTTGCGTGTCGCGGATTTCAGACGGATCCCGGCAGGTGCGGCGAAGGCGCGCTTGCGGCGCGGGTCGATGAGCAGGCGCAGGCTGTCGAATCCATCCGCCGTCACCAGGCCCGCCGCGACCAGTTCCCACAGCGCGCGGTGTACCTCATCCGCCGGGGTCGCGCAGAGGCGGATCAGGTCGCCTGCGAACATCGCTCCGCGGTCACCGAGGATCGAGCGCACCCGGTTGGCAAGATCGCTGAGGCACGCCGTGAGATTCGTCTCCGGGATTTGTCGCCGCGACAGGCACAAATCCATCCAGTGTGCCTCCTCGCGCAGGAAAAACGTAACCGGCGCCATGCTGGTCGGGACGACGCGCCGAGGTCCGCCGCTGGCGACGTCCGCGAATGCCGGATGCGGCGAAATGCGTCCCCATCCGACAGCTCCGGTGAGGCAGAGCGCGTCGAGCCAGCGCGGATCGTAGCCGGCGACGCGCTGCGGCAGGATCGTGCGCTCCCACTCCGCGGCCGGCGCCTCGAATCCCTCAACTCCGCGCAGCGCTTCCAGCAGACCTTGTTCGCCGGTGAGCTGGCGCTGCTCACCGAGGTGCTGCCAGTCGAGCAACCAGCGCATGTAGACGGCCGGGGTGACGGGCTCGATCTGGCGGCGCAGACTGTGCAGGGTGCGCTTGTGAATCCTTTGCAGGATGCGCCGCTCGCACCACTCGACCTCGTGGTCCGCGACGGCTTCGGGCTGCGGTTTGCCTTCGAAGACGCCCCGCAGGATGAGTCCGGTCGATTCGAGGTGGAGCATCTGCGGCCAGACTGCGGCAGCGGATAGGCTCAGTCGCGCCGCCATGGTGGTGGAGGTAACAGGGCCAATGATTTGTAACCAGCCCTGAAGGGTTTTCCTCAGGATTTCCTCAGGCGTGGGGACCTTCTCCGCTAAATCGGTATAGCTTGCGTCAAACTCAGCCGTTGGGAGGATGTGACGCAGCCACGTCGCGCGTTCCGCCGCGGAGATATACACACGGCCGCTGTTACGAATGACGACAACACGGCGGTCGCGTTCGAGACGTGCAGCAAAGATCGGCCAGTCACGGGCGCGCGGGTCGTCCAAAAAATCGGCGGGCATCACCACAAGCGCACAGAGCAGGTCGTGCAGTTCGTGTTCGTCGCGGATGTCCGGCCAGATCTCGTCGCGGATCTCGGCAATGGCCTGCGGCGAAAGCCGTCCCGCCTCGCCCAGCACCGCATCGGGGACCACGCCGCGCATCTGCACGGCGCGAGCACGGCGCTCCTCCAGTCCCGCATCGTCGAGGAAGGCATAAGGATTGGCGTTGAGTAACTCGTGCGCGAATGCCGAGGGCGTCGTCGTGTCCACCGCCACGCAGCGGATGCGGCCGTCGTGCATTGCGGCGAGCACCTGCTTCAGTCCTTCGAGGTCCATGGCCTCGCCGAGGACGTCCCGCATCACTTCCTGCACCAGCGGATGATCGGGAATTTGAATATCGCCCTCGATATTCTCGAAGCACGCCGCGGCCTGCGGAAAGACGCTGGCCAGCAGATCGTCGGAGCGAATGCGTTGAATCTGCGGCGCAACTTTCTTTCCTTTTTGGAACCGCAGCAGTTGCAAACTCCGCGAGGCGTCCCAGCGCCAGCGCGTCTTGAAAATCGGCGAG
>DASSKX010000089.1:0-2205 GCA_035689925.1 Acidobacteriaceae bacterium | reverse complement strand
CGCGCGGCCGCGACCGCAAGCGGCTGGTGACCTTCATTGAAATCGACCGTTGTGCGACGGACGCGATTGGGGTGGTAACCGGATGCCGGCTCGGCAAGCGTGCGCTCAAGTTTCGCGACTGGGGCAAGATGGCGGCAACGTTCGTCGATCTGAGCACCGGCAAGGCGATCCGCATCGTCGCGCTCGAGTCGTCGAAGCAGAAGGCGCGGGAGCTGTATCCGGAAATCGAGAATAAAAACCAGCAGCAGATGAAGGCGTACCGCGACATGGACGACGCGGACCTCTTCGGCGAGCAGTGGGTTGCCGTGGAGTTGGGGCCTGGAGAAATGCCTGGCTACAAGGGCGAGCGGATCGCGTGCGCAGCGTGTGGTGAAGGGATCAATTACGACCGGTTTGTCGAGCACGATGGGAAGAAGCTGTGCCTGGCGTGCGCGCATCCGGAGCAGCGCTATTACCGTCCAGCGGACCAGAGCGATCCGCAACAATACGCCCAGAGCCACGCAAGATGCGCGTGCGGCTGACATTTACAATGACCAGGGAATTCCGGAGATGAAGAGAGCATGCTGAATTTGGAAGGCAAGGTCGCAGCGGTTTTCGGACTGGCAAATAAGCGCAGCATCGCCTGGGGCATCGCGCAGAAGCTGCATGAGGCTGGCGCGAAGCTGGCCATCAGCTATCAGAACGAGCGCATGAGGGCTGAGGCTGAGGGCCTGATCCTCGATCTGCCGGGCGCTGAGCCGTTCCAGTGCGACGTGTCGAACGATGCTGAAATCGAGCAGGTTTTCGCGAAGCTGAAGGAGCGCTATGGCAAGCTGGATGTGCTGGTGCACTGCATCGCGTACGCTCCTGCGGAGGACCTGAAGAACGAGTTTCTGCAGACCACACGGGAGGGCTTCCGCATTGCGCATGATGTGAGCGTGTATTCGCTGATCGCGCTGTGCCGCGGGGCGGCTCCGCTCATGACCGAAGGCGGATCGGTGATTACGCTGTCGTACTACGGCGCGGAGAAGGTTGTTCCGCACTACAAGGTGATGGGCGTGGCCAAAGCGGCGCTCGAGGCCACGGTCCGGTATCTCGCGTGGGATCTTGGCAGGCAGAACGTGCGCGTGAACGCCATTTCCGCCGGGCCCATCAAGACGCTGGCGGCACGCGGCATTGGCGCGCTCGGCGACATGATGAAGTACCACGAAGAGCGCTCGCCCCTGCACCGCAACACCGAGCAGACGGAGGTCGGCAAAACCGCGGTCTATCTGGCCTCCGATCTGGCCAGTGGCGTGACAGGCGAGACGATCTACGTCGACAGCGGCTACAACATCATGGGGTTCTGAGGCTGTTACGGGAGCAGCCCGAACTCCGCGACCCCGCTGGGCGTTCCGACAAATACTTTTCCGTTCACGACGACGGGCGTGATGAATTTATTGCCGTCGCCGAAGTGGTCGCGCCCGTTCGCCGCCTGATTGCTGTTGTAGAGTTCCTGCAGAGTCGTGGCGTCGTAAGCGTGCAGCACAGCCGGAGACGAGTTCTCCACCGCCCAGACAATCCCGTTGGCCGTTCCGTTAGCACTGACCGCAGGCGTCGTGCCCGGGTATGGGAAGCTTGTCGTGGTCTGCGCGCTCGGATTCGAGGCGAGACGTCCAGCGCTGATCGGCCACGCCTTTAGCGTGTCCGTGACCCCACCGTAATACACCTTGTTATTGAAGTATGCCGCCATGCTGTAGACCGCGGCGCCGCCGGTAATTTCCTGGTAGATCGCGTTGTCGTTCTGGGGATTGAATTTGCCCATCGAGTCGCGATTTACAACGTAAATGTTGCCGTCTTTGCCGGCGCCCACGGCCAGATGAACCACATTCCCTGACCCGTCCTGCAAATCGGGCAGGACCAGTGCGCCGCCCGACCCAAGGTCCTGGTCCGCATCGTTTTCGGCGGGCGTGTTGCTGGGTGCGAAGTAATCGGCGACCGACAGACTACCGCCGGTGGTTGAGACTTTCGTGAACGCGTTGCCGAAGTCATGCTGCGCGGGAAATCCATTTGCATCGAGTGTGGTGTCAAAGGTTCCATTCGCAGCGAGGAAATATATGTTGCCGCTCGGATCGGCGGAAAGCCCCGTGTCCGACATCCAGATGGAGCCTTCACTACCGTTCGGTGTGGTGTTGAGGACGCTGCTCTGTGCGAGCGTCGATTCGCTGTAGCCCATCAACCAGCCGG
>DASSKX010000088.1:0-7272 GCA_035689925.1 Acidobacteriaceae bacterium | reverse complement strand
GTCTTGCCCGGTTCGGATTCCCCGTGCAGCAGATCGTCACCGGCGGCGTCTGCCATCTCGACGGCAAAATGATCGAGCGCGCGCTCGAGCCGTGGCCGCTGGAAAACCTCGACGTCCTCTTCATCGAGAATGTCGGCAACCTGGTCTGCCCGGCCAGCTACGATCTGGGCGAGGAAGCCAAGATCGTCCTGCTCAGCGTCACCGAAGGCGAAGACAAGCCGCTGAAGTATCCGTCCATCTTCCACAAGTCGTCGCTGCTGATCCTGACCAAGGTGGACCTCCTCCCCTATGTCCCCTTCGACATCGAGGCGGCGGAGGCGAATGCACGCCAGGTGAATCCGAACATCGAGATTCTCCGCGTCTCCTGCGCGACCGGCGAAGGCATGGAGCACTGGCGTAACTGGATCGCGAACCGCCGCTCCGCATCGCGGCGACAGGCCGCAGCCGAACGCGTTACTGTGCTGTAACTACGGACAATTCACGTATACGCGGAAGTCCTCCAAACCGAGGTAACGTACGAAAGCGGTGGGCGAGGCGCTATTCTGCGCCGGTCCTGAGGAATTTATCGAGCATTTCCACGTTCCACAGCGTCCGCCGCTCATCATAATCCACAACCAGCACGTTGTTGGAGGGCCTGTCGACTGTAACTCGGACGACATGAGCTAACTTGATCGGAAAAATGCGTCAAAAGTAACTCCGGGATGTGAGCTTCATCACGGTGCCGGCTTTTGTCGGGTCCCTATCCTCAAAGCATGTCTACAGAAGTCATTTCAGCCAGGTCGAGGTACTCGAGTTCATCGACTGCCCGGCTTGCTGTGCGAGGTGAGTCCGCATGCGTCGTTTAGTAACCAGCATGGCATGTCTTCTGCTCCTGACCGGGTTCGCGGGAAACCGGATGGCGCTGGCCGCAGGTCCGGGTCAGCAGTCCGCCGCGGCGGCCACAGAGAAGGCGGCACCGCAGCCCTCCGACTTTGTCGGGCAGGACACCTGCGCCACCTGCCACGAAGATGTCGTGAAGAAATTCGGAACCAATCCTCACTCCCGGCTCACGCTCGAGCACGCCGGTAAAGGCGTCACCTGCGAAAGCTGCCCTGGTCCGGGCAAGGCGCACGTCGAGGGCGGTGGCGACGTCACGAAGATTCGCCGCTTCACCAAAATGACGACCACGCAGATCGATGAGACCTGCCTGGGCTGCCACGGCGGGGCGCACGCCAACTTCCCGCGCTCGGAGCACGCAAAGCAGGGCGTCGGCTGCACCAGCTGCCACAGCGTCCATGCCGCCGAAACGCCGGAGCATCTGCTCAAAGCCGAGCAGCCGAAGCTTTGCTTCCAGTGCCACACCGACGTCAAGCCCGCGTTTTCGCAGCCCTTCCATCACCGCGTCGAGGAAGGCCTCATCGCCTGCAGCGACTGCCACGATCCGCACGGCACGTTTAACCGCAAGAATCTTCGTTCTACCGCCGACCAGAATGCCATTTGCACGAAGTGCCACAGCGAGACGGCCGGCCCGTTTGCCTACGAGCACCCGGTCGTGAAGGCGGAAGGCTGCGTGAGCTGCCACTCGCCGCACGGCTCGCCCAACGCGCGCCTGCTGAACGTCGGCAATGTGAACACGCTCTGCCTGCAATGCCATTCGGAGACGAATACGGCCGCCTTCCCGCACGCAGTCTCGCCAGTCGGCCCAGTCCACAACCAGTCGGCGCAGTACGTCGCGTGCACCACCTGCCATACCCAAATCCACGGCTCCAACGCCAGTGACGTTTTCTTCAAGTAACGGAAAGGAGAGAGACATGAAAAGCGTTCGCTCAGTACAAGCACTTGTTCACGCCGCTCCTCGCGTTTCCGTTGCGTTGCTCGCGGGAATGCTTGGTTTTGCAGCTGTGGCCGCGGCTCAGGATGCGAATCCCAAGGGCACCACGAAGGACGGCTACGCCATTCACCAGACCATCGATGTCGGTGGTCACATCGCGGAGCATTCGGGCAGTAACGCCGTGTGGAACACGATGGTCAACCTGCACACGGGTCCGCGTATTCTGAACCAGACGCTGGATATGCGCGCTCTGCCCGGCTCGCAGCATTTCCTGTTCGACACGCTGTTCACCGGCAGCGCCGGCTACGGCGGCGATCCGAACAACTTCTCCACGCTCAGGATGTCCAAAGGGAAGCTCTACGATTTCAACGGCCTCTTCCGGCGGGATCGCCAGTACTTCGATTACAACCTCTTCGGCAATCCTTTGGTTCGCCCGACCACGTACTCCAACGCCACCGGGACATACACGTTCCCGGTCGTTAATGATGCGCAGCACTTGTTCAACACGGTGCGGCGCATGACCGATACCACGCTTACGCTCTTTCCGCTCTCGAAGGTCAGCATCCGCGCCGGCTACTCGCAGAACATCATGGAGGGTCCGACGTACAGTTCGATTCACCAGGGCTCCGATGCGCTGCTGTTCCAGGCGTGGCGGAACAGTACCGATACCTGGCTGGCCGGAATCGACTGGAAGCCGTGGGCGCACACCATCTTCACCTATGACGAGGTCATCAATCACTTCAAGGGAAACACGACCTGGCAGCTGACAGGCTTCAATGCGCAGCTGGCCAACGGCACGCCCGTGAGCCTCGGATTCAACGCGGCTCCTGCGGCAAGCTGCTATAAGACGCTCGCAACCAATCCGCCGACCACAACGGGCGCCTGCAATGGCTACCTGCAGGACACCCGGCTCGAGCCGACGCGCACTCTGTCTCCGACCGAAGAGTTCCGGTTCCAGACCTCGGATATTCCGAATTTCATCATGAATGGACGCATCAGCTACACCGATGCGAACATGCACCTGCCGAATTACTTCGAGCACTTCAACGGACTTGAAACCAGAACGCGCGATCGCGAGTTCACGATCAACGGAAACTCATGGGCGGCACGGTTCAACGTCTCGGCAGACTACGGATTCGATTGGACGCTGACTGACAAAGTCCACCTGACGGAGCAGTTCGATTTCCAGAACTTCCGCCAGCCGGCGACGAACTTCCTTGAACAGGTCAGTCACTCCGGAACCAACCTGAACACAGCGCCGGGGCCGGCGGAGGAGCCGGACATCACCGCGGCCAGCAACTTCCTTGGCCAAAAAATCGAGCAGAACACGGTTGCCTTTGAGATCGAGGCCTCCACATGGGCCAACGTCTCCCTTGGCTACCGCTATCGCTCCCGCAACCTGGGCTTCATCGTGGCGACTGGACCGGAGGCTTACACCTATAACGACCACGAGAGTGCCTTGCTGATCGGATCCGCGCTGCGGCCCACCGCAAACTGGAAGGTGAACGGCAGCCTCGAAATCGGGTACGCCAGCAATGCATACGTACAGATCGCCCCGAAAAACTTCCAACACTATCAGCTGCGCAGCAGCTGGAAGCCGAAGAGCTGGGCGACTATCGCCGGAACCTTCAACGACCTGGAGAGGCGAGACAACCAGATCAATGTGGGCTACAGGGCTCATAACCGGAGCTTCACCGCTGCGGCCTCGCTGGCTCCCACCGTCCGGTATGGCGTGGATCTCAGCTATGGGTACACGGACGTCTTCTCCGTCGTGCAGAACTGCTATGCAGATGTGGGCTTCGTTCCCGCCGGTGCGACGCCGCTGGCGGTGGGCGTGCCCTGCGGCAATGCCGTGAACACCGCGACAACGACGACCGCGTTCTATGGCAACAGCTACTACAACGCTCCGACGCAGTTTGGCTCTGTCGGGGTCGTCTACAGCCCGGTGGCGAAGCTGCGCACCGGCCTCGGTTATCGCATGAGCGCGGTCAGCGGCCGCACGGAGTTTCTGAATCCGCGGCAGGTACCCGGATCGCTCAAGTCTGAATACCAGACACCGTATGCCAGCGTTTCCTACACGGTGGCCGCGGGATGGGGCTTCAGCGGCAACTGGGACTACTACGGATACGGTGAGGGAGGCGGGATCGCACCCATCGCCCCCCGCAACTTCCATGGCAACGTCGTCACGCTCGGAATGCACTACGAGTTCTGAGCCCTCATCTCTACCACACGATGGCCGGGGTACGCCCCGGCCATCTTCTTTCTGCGCGGGGTCCCCGGGCACGATCGTAACCTTCCGCGATTGCCTCCTGTGCCTGCCATCACTGCTTTCCTGTGTCCCCGGGTTTCTGATGGGACTGGGAAATTCCCGAGCTTTCCATACCCGGGAACAGGAGGCCTTATGACATTTCGTTCGGCTGCCGCAGCGTTTCTGTTGGCTGCTCTTACGGCCGCTCCCGCGTTCGCGCAGGACGGCGGTGCAGCAATTTACAAAGCAAAGTGCGCCATGTGCCACGGCGCAGACGGAACCGGCAACACTCCGGTCGGCAAGAGCATGAAGGTGCGCTCGTTCAAGTCCGACGAGGATGTGAAGGCGACCGACGCCAAGCTGATCAAGGACACCACCGACGGCGTGGGCAAGATGCCCGCTTACAAGGGCAAGCTGACCGACGCGCAGATTCAGGACGTGGTCGCTTACATCCGCACGCTGCAGAAATAGCCGTTCAGGACGCCTGAGCCGGACCCTCCACGCACGTCCCGCTCAGGCGCCGCAGCACGCGCACGTTATTCCTCCGGCGATGCTGGAGGCTTCCCGGCGAAACCCCAGCCTCGCCGCGGAAGCAGGAAGAAGGTTGTCATGGGGACCCCTGCGCAACGACACGTTCTTCGGCAAGGCGAAGATTACTGCGTCTGCTTCTCGATTCTCCTCCTCGTTCTCCTTGTCGTTGTTGGACCTGTTTCTCTTCGCGCGCAGCAGGCGGCAGACTGTCTTACCTGCCACGGCTCCTCAGTCGGCCTGAAGAATTCCCAGGGCAAAAGCATCAGCGTCAATCCATCGGCGCATATGAAAGGCCCCCATGGCGCTCTGGGCTGCATCGACTGCCATGCCGGCGCGGCGGCGCAGAGCCATAACGCCAGAACCGCCTCCGCCTCGTGCCTGACGTGCCACAGTGACGCGGCGCAGGCGCTCACGACCAGTGTCCACGCGACGCTCGGCAATCCCAAAGATTCTCAGACCTGTATCGCCTGCCACACGACCGGCAATGTGGCGCGAGCAGTCTCCGGCCCGCAACTCTGCGCCGGGTGCCACCAGCAGCAGGTGGACGAGTACAAGGGCAGCATTCACGGACGCGCGCGCGCCAGCGGCAATACCGATGTGCCCAACTGCCAGAGCTGCCATGGATCCGCGCACACCGTCGTCGCCGGAACGGATGCCAACTCGCCCGTCAACAAGCAGCATCTGCCGAATACCTGCGGAACCTGCCACTCCAATCCGAAGCTTGCCGCGAAGTACATGTTCGCGCAGGTCCGGCCAGTGGAAGCCTATGAGCAGAGCGTGCATGGGCGCGCCATCCATCAGGGCAATCTGAACGCCGCCTCGTGCAGCGACTGCCACGGAGCGCACAATATTCTGCCGCTTTCCGACACGCGCTCGAAGATCTGGAAGCAGAATGTCGCCTCCACCTGCGGCAAGTGCCACTCCGGCGTCTACACGACCTACGCGCAGAGCATTCATGGCCAGGCCGTCGGCAAGGGCGTGCTGCAGGCCGCGACCTGCACCGACTGCCACAGCGAGCACCGTATCCTCGGCCCCGGCGATCCCGGCTCGCCGGTGTACATGGCCAACGTCTCCGAGGAGGCCTGCTCGCGCTGCCATGCCAACGAGCAGCTGATGGCCGGCTTCGGCCTGCCGCAGGACCGCGTGCCGACGTATGAGGACAGCTATCACGGTCTGGCCGCCCACGAGGGCCGGCAGACGGTCGCGAACTGCGCCAGCTGTCACGGTGTACACAACATTTACGCCTCCACCGATTCCCGTTCCACCGTCAACCGCGCCAACCTTGGCAATACCTGTGGCCAGTGCCATGCCGACGCCGGCCGCCGCTTTGCCATCGGCCCTGTGCACGGCATGTCCAGCGGCACTCCTGGCGGCAAGCTGCTCGGATTCGTGAAGCTCTTCTACCTCGTCGTTATCCCAGTGACACTCGGCCTGATGCTGCTGCACAACGCCATCGACTGGCGCCGCAAGATCCTGGCCACGCTGGCGCATTACCGGAAGACCCACGGGCAGCTGCGCCTCACCTACAACGAGCGCGTTCAGCATGTGCTGCTGGTCGTCAGCTTCATCGTGCTCGTCATCACCGGATTCGCCCTGAAATTCCCGCATTCCTTCTGGGCGGCTCCCTTTGTCGACTGGGAGCATGGCTACCCCGTTCGCGGCTGGCTCCATCGCATCGCCGGCGTCGTGCTCATCGGCACGTCGGTCTACCACATCGTGTATCTCATGGCCAAAAGGAGCGGCCGTCGCTGGTTCCGCGACATGATTCCCGACCTGCGTGACGGCAAAGAGGCAGTCCAGACCGTGCAGTACAACATGGGCCGCCGCAAGGAACTTCCCCATTACCGCCGCTTCAACTACGCCGAGAAGGCGGAGTACTGGGCGCTGGTGTGGGGCACGGTGGTCATGGCCGTAAGCGGTGTCCTCCTCTGGCTGAACGACTGGATCCTGGCCCACCTGCCGCATCCGGCCTCCATCCTGGCCATCAGCACAGCCGTCCATTTCTATGAGGCGATCCTGGCGACGGCGGCCATCCTCGTCTGGCACTTCTACGCCGTCATCTTCGACCCGGACATCTACCCGCTGAAGTGGACCTTCCTCACCGGCCGCGCGCCCGAGCACGAGGTGCGGGAAGGCTCTGCCGAAGAGGTCCACAAGCCTGCGTCAGCGCCCACGCCCCGCCCGGCTGCACCCCCGGCCGTGCGCCCTCATGAAAGCGGGGCCGACGACTAGCCGGCCCCCTTCGTTCCCGACGTAACCGCTCCGGGGCAAGGTCACAGGCGGTTGTGCCCCGCATCACAGACCACCCTTGTGCCGACCCGTCAGAGTGAGGAAGAACCTGGGACTTTAGAGCCCGGGTCCAGGAGCACTCCTCAATGACTCGTCGTATCAGAACCGCGGTTCTTCTTACGCTGGCCGCGTCCATCGCGGCGCCTGTCTTCGCGCAGAGCGCCGGCGCCGACACTTACAAAGCCAAGTGCCAGATGTGCCATGGCCCGGACGGCACGGCAGCTACGCCGATGGGCAAGATGATGAAGATCACGTCGTTCAAGGATCCTTCCGTCGTGAAGGAATCGGACGCAGATCTCATCGCCACCACCAAAGACGGCAAAGGCAAAATGCCCTCCTACAACGGCAAACTGACCGATGCCCAGATCAAAGATGTGGTCTCCTTCATCCGCAC
>DASSKX010000087.1:0-7353 GCA_035689925.1 Acidobacteriaceae bacterium | reverse complement strand
CTGCCGGATGGGAGGAAGTTTGCGCTGGGATTTCCGGCGAGCGTGCAGCAGTCGGAGACGCTGACGATGCGATTCAGTGACGCGAAGTCCGTTGAGGTCATTCCGCATGGGAACGGGAAGATTTTGTGGACGGCGGATCCGGTGGAATTTGCGGAGGGTTATGACGCCACGGCGGCGCTGTATCGATGGGCGCTGAGGAGGCGGGCGTGCAGGCGGCGTTTCGGGAGGTGCAGCCGCTGGCGCGTTCGGTGCTGGCTTTCCCGACGGTGCTGGACGATGCGGTGCTGTACAGCTTCAGCAATGAATCGGCGGATGCGCAGCCGGTCGACGTGGTGGATGCCGCAACGGGGGCGCATATCCGGTTCACGATGGAGCCGCAGCGCGGGGCGGCGTTGCTGCTGAGCAGGGATGGCAAGGCGTTGTCGAGTTATGGCGGGGCGGCGGTCGAGTAGACCCATCTCTCCAAAGGCTGGAGACATGGGGCACCCGGGGCAGGAGAAGGAGTGTTCATGCCAACGATGACGGACGTGCAGCGGATCGCTGCATTTGCGGATGGAGAGCGGGGCGGGAATCCGGCGGGGGTGGTGATTGGCGACGAGATGCCGGATGCGGCCACGATGCAGCAGATTGCGGCCGAGGTGGGCTATTCGGAGACGGCGTTTGCGGCTCCGGCGGAGGGCGGCTGGCGGGTGCGGTACTTTGCTCCGGCGATGGAGGTGGACTTCTGCGGGCACGCGACGATTGCGCTCGGAGCGGCGCTGGCGGCGCGGGAGGGCGATGGCGTTTTCTCGCTGCAGCTGAATCATGCGCGGATCACGGTGGAAGGGCGGACGGCGGGCGGAAGGACGGAGGCGGCATTGCAGTCGCCGCGGACGTGGAGTCGGGCGGCCGATCCGGCGCTGGTGCGGGAGGCGCTGGCGCTGTTTGGGTGGACGGAGGCGGATTTGGACGAGCGGATTCCGCCGGCGGTGGCGCATGGCGGGGCCGATCATCTGGTGCTGGCGCTCAGGAGCCGGGAGCGGCTGGCGCAGATGCGGTACGACATGGAAACGGGCCGGGAGTTGTCGCAGCGGTCGGGCGCGACGACCTTTGATTTGATTGTTGCTGAGACGGAGAGGCGGTTCCATGCGCGGAATCCGTTTCCGGAGGGCGGGATCTATGAGGATCCGGCGACGGGGGCGGCGGCTGCGGCTCTGGGTGGATACCTGCGCGACCTGGGCTGGTTGCGCGCTGGCGAGATTGAGATTCTGCAGGGGTGGGATATGGGGATCCCGTCACGGCTGCGGCCGGAGTGGACGGAGGAGCCGGGCGGGAGCGTGCGAGTTTCGGGGGCGGCGCGGTGGATGTAATTCCCATGTCTCCAACTGCGGGAGACATCGGGCACCCGTCACTCGGCACCCGGCTGAAAATGCAGGTCCTTCGACTCGCTTCGCTCGCCAAGGATGACAGCGGGTTGTGTGGTCTGAACGCAGTGACTCGAACTGGGGAATTTCGGGCCGGTCGGGTGGCATCCGGGGGGCTGGCATGTTACTCTTGATGCAGACACTTAGGAAGTGTAAATCGCAGAAATCAGAGGAGTACGCACAGACGTGCTGGCACCCGAAAAGAAATCCGAAGTTATCGCCCGCTTTCGCACTCATGACGCCGATACCGGCAGCCCCGAGGTGCAGATTGCGGTTCTCAGCGAGCGCATTGGCGATCTGACTGAGCACTTCAAGACGCACGCGAAGGATCATGCTTCGCGGCGCGGTCTGCTGATGCTGGTGAGCAAGCGCCGTCGACTGCTGGATTACCTGAAGGCGCACGATTCGGATCGTTACCGGACCGTGATCACCAAGCTCGGCATTCGCAAGTAAACCGCGCGAACGCGCCGTTACCAGCGCACGCGCGACGAGAAATCGAAAGAGCAGGGACCCAGAAGGGCGGCGCCCATCCCAGGCTGCGCCGCGCGGGCTTTGAAACGGGTCCATTGCAGTGCGTCGAACCGGAATTGCCGCTCTTTCCCCACTCCCAGTCGCCCGCCGCGCACGGGACGCCCGCCCGCGTACCAGTTCCCTTCCACGAAATGAGGACAACATGAAGCAGGAAGTCTCAGTCGAGCTTGCCGGAGGCAAGCGACTGCAGTTTGAGACGGGCCGGATGGCGAAGCAGGCCTCTGGCGCCGCCGTGGTCACGTCCGGTGACACCGTGGTGCTGGTCACCGCCGTGTCCTCCCCCGATCCGCGGGAAGGCATCGACTTTTTCCCGCTCACCGTGGACTATCGCGAGTACGCGTATGCCGGTGGACGCATTCCCGGCGGATTCATCAAGCGTGAAGGCCGCCCGAGCGAGCGCGAGATTCTCACCAGCCGACAGATCGACCGGCCGATCCGTCCGCTCTTCCCGGAAGGATTCCGCAACGAGACGCAGGTGATTGCGCTGGTGCTGTCGGCGGACAAGGAAAACGATCCCGACGTTTGCGCGATCAATGGGGCGGGTGCGGCACTGGCGCTGTCGGACATTCCGTTTGGCGGGCCCGTCGCCGCCGTGCGTGTCGGCCGCGTGAACGAAGCGTTCTGCGTGAATCCGACGTATGACGAGCGGCGTGACTCGACGATCAACATTATGGTGGTTGGCACGCGTGACGGCATTGTGATGATCGAGAGCGGCGCGACCGGCGTAGCCGAAGAAGTGGTGGTCGATGCCATCGAGTTCGGTCACGAGCAGATCAAAAAGATTATCGCGGCCATTGACGATCTGGTCTCGCGCGCGGGCAAGCAGAAGAAGCAGGTGACACCGCCGGAGTTTGATAACTCGTACTACGAGGCGCTCAAGGCGAAGGTGGGGGATCGGCTGAAGGACGCGCTGGATACGAAGGCGCATCCGAAGCTCGAGAGCTACAGCCTGGTGAAGCAGATTCAGGATGAGCTGAAGGCGGAGATTCCCGAGGGCGAAGGCGCGGGCGAAGCGAAGAAGAAGCTGGCGCACTACTATGAGACGCTGCGCGAGCGGCTCTTCCGCGAGCAGGTGACGAAGGAGCGGGTGCGGCCGGACCGGCGCGCATTCGATGAGATTCGTCCTATTTCGATTGAAGTGGGCGTGCTGCCGCGCACGCACGGATCGGCGCTGTTCACGCGCGGCGAGACGCAGGCGCTGGTGACGGCGACGCTGGGCACGACGGATGACTTCCAGCGCATGGAGACCTTCGAGGGCGAGCAGAAGAAGGGCTTCATGCTGCACTACAACTTCCCGCCGTTCTCGGTCGGCGAAACGGGCCGCATGACGGGCGTGGGACGCCGCGAAGTGGGGCACGGGGCGCTGGCGGAGCGCGCGATCACCGCGGTGTTGCCGGATGAATCGCCGTATGCCCTGCGCGTCGTGTCGGATATCCTGGAGTCGAATGGATCGTCGTCGATGGCTTCGGTCTGCGGCGCGAGCCTTGCGCTGATGGATGCGGGTATTCCGCTAAAGGCATCGGTGGCCGGTGTGGCGATGGGCCTGGTGAAGGAAGGCGATGATTACGCCATCCTGACCGACATTGCTGGCGCCGAGGACCACTACGGCGATATGGATTTCAAGGTGGCCGGAACGCGGAACGGAATCACCGCTCTGCAAATGGACATCAAGATCAGCGGCATCACCGGGCAGATCATGCGCGAGGCGCTGGAGCAGGCGCGGCGCGGACGGCTGTTCCTGCTGGACAAGATGGATGCTGCGCTGAGCGGACCGCGGACGGAGAAGTCGAAGTTCGCACCGCAGATTCGCACGATCCAGATTCCGACGGACAAGATTCGCGATCTGATCGGACCGGGTGGCAAGACGATCCGCGGCATTATCGAGCAGACGGGAGTGAAGATCGACGTCGACGATACGGGCCGGGTGAACGTTGCGTCGTCGGACGAGGAAGGCCTGAAGAAGGCGCTGGCGATGATCAACGATCTGACCGCGGTGCCGGAGGTGGGCAAGACGTACCTCGGCAAGGTGGTCCGGCTGGCGGAGTTCGGCGCGTTCGTGGAGTTGTTCCCGGGAACCGACGGGCTGCTGCACATCAGCGAAATTGCCGAGCATCGCGTGCGCGAAGTAAAGGATGAGCTGCGCGAAGGCGATCAGGTGATGGTGAAGGTGCTGGGCGTCGAAGGCAACCGTATCAAGCTGTCGCGCAAAGCCGTGCTGAAGGAGCAGCGGCAGAAGCTGGGGCTGCCTGATCCGAATGCGGGCGGCGACGGAGGCGGATCCCAGGAGCGGGGCGAGCGTCCGGAACGCGGCGAGCGGCCCGAGCGCGGGGAACGGCCGGAGCGCGGAGAACGGCAGCAGCGTCCGCCACGTCCGGCTCCTCCGGAAGAGCGGCAGCCGACCTCGAACGCCAGCACCATCATGATCGAAGGGGGAGAGGACTTCGATGATGATGAGGGCGGCGAAGAGCAGGGCGAGGAAGTGAACTTCAACCGTGCCGACGGCGTGCCGGTGACCCCGAGCGGGGAGCGGCGGCCGGGCGGCCCCGGCGGCGGTCCCGGTGGTCAGCGGCGAGGCCGGCGGCGTCGCGGGCGGCGCCCGGGCGGTGGCGGCGGCGGCGGAAGCCGTGGATAAGGCGTGAGAGTCCCATGTCTCCAGAGACAGGAGACATGGGGCGCCCGCAAACACATCATGCAAAAGGGGCCGGGAGGACAACCTCCCGGTCCTTTTTCGTTAAGGGGATACCGGCCTTGAGTACTGATGGATCAAGGTTTACTGTTCTGGCAACGACGCATCCAGATGGCATCTCCAGGCATCACCACATCAGGTAGACTGACGGCAAACATGAGCGCATCGATGTACATCGTGGTGGAAGGCGAGGATCCGGGGTTCGACATCTTCGTGAACGGGCATGCGCTGGCCCGCAATGAAGATGCCCTGGAGAAGCTGGCGCTTCGCCTGGGGGTGAAGCCGCTGCTGGAGTTCTTCTCTGCGGATGAGAACTCGATGGCGCTGCTGCTGGAAGAGGGCGCCGGCGATCCGGAGTGGGCGCGGACGCTGCCGCCTCCGCAGTGGTTCTCTCCGGAAGACGGGCTGATTACCGTGTGCACGCTGCATGATTTTCTGCGCGAGGCGCCTGCGGCGCTGGGCGCGGAAACAGCGGCCGTGGTTTCGGAACTCGAGGAGTACGAGCGCGTGCTGCGCAAGACGGCGCTGAGGAATTTGCGCTGGCAACTGGCGGTGAGCTGGAAGTGAGGCGACCGCTAGTGGGTGGCGTGTAGCTGGTAGCAAAAAGAAAGTCGGATCGGCGACGTACGGCACGTCGCCGATTTTATTTTGGGCTCACCACTGGACGCCGGGGTAGAGGCTGGGCAGGCGGTCGACGCGGAACTGATTCGCGCCCGGGGTTGTGGCCTGCCAGATGACATTCGTTCCGGTGGGATCGAGTTCCTGTACGAGGGAGCCGGTAAGCGGCGCGCAGAAGTCTGCGTGGATGTCGCCATTCTCGAGTTGCTGCGTGTCACCGCCAAAGAAGCTGAAGTCGGTGTCCGGCGGGACGTAGTGCGTGACCATGGTGGCGGTCCGGTTGCTCTCGTTGACTTCAAGGACGTCGACGGTGGAGTAGCACTGGGAACTGGTCGCTGCGTAGGGCTTGCAGACCACCTGGCCCGTCGAGCCCGGATACATGCGGTCATTGCCGTTGTCCATCACGCCGAGGCGGAAGACGCCGGTGGTGTTCTGCGTGAACCACGAGAGGCCATGCTGGGCGTAGAACCAGTCGGTGGGGTCGGTGCCGCCGACGAGTTTGAAGTCGCCGCCCTGGCCGAGGCGCCAGAGGACGTTGCCACTTCCCTTCCCGTCATTGAAGTCAATCTTGATGACCCAGTTCTGGTGGCGCATGGAGAGCAGGACGTTGTGGTCGTCCTGCGAGTAAAGCATGAAATTCGAGTGCGTCCAGTCCGGGAAATACAGCGGACGGCGATTGATGTCGAGGTGGTCGAAGGAGCTCCAGACCCAGTCGGGGTTGAGGTTCTGATCGACGTCGACGAGGACGTCGCCGAGGACGTTGGTGCCGGAGATGGTTTTCGGATACGCGGTGAGCAGGACCCAGTGGCCGTTGGGCAGCGCGAGCACGTTGTGGTGGAAGCTTTTCAGGTTATAGGGGCTGCCGTCGGAGTCTTTGAAGCCGGCGGAGGCGAGCTTCTTGTTTAGGGTGTCCATGCTGATTTCGCGGACGGTGTTGCCGACGAGATCGACTTCGCGGACCACGTCGATAGTGCCTGGATTTTCCTGGAGGAGTCCGGGGTTGAGCGAGGACAGGTAGGAGATAACCATCAGGAAATTGCCGTCGGGCAGCAATTGGTAGCCCTGGATGAGGTCGAGACGGGAGCCCTGGTAGGTGTAGGTCCAGAGGACATTGCCGTCGAGATCGGTGGCGAAGGCCTGGGTATCCTGGGTGGGGAGCAACGTGTTCCACAACTCGATGCCAGGCTGCGGAGTGCCGGAGGACTTGACGGTGACGGCGCTGGTGACGGGCGGGAGGCCAGCTTCGAGGGGAAGGCCGGAGGAGAAGGTGTCGTGGTCGACGTCGGTGAAGGTGGCGCCGTTGTCGAGGGTGATCTGGCCCTGCATGTGGTAAAGCTTCTGCGCGCGCAAGCCGGCGACGTAGACATTCACCTGGCCGCCATAGGGCGTGGGCGTGGCGACCTGCCATGTCCTGAGGCCGTACGAGGAGGTGAGGCCGAAGTCGACGGAGACTTTGCCAGGCGCGGGCAGGTAGATGGAGTAGGTATCGACCTGTGGGTTGCTGGTCGGATAGATGGCTCCGTAATTGATGACGGACGCAACGGCGATGGCGTAGTTGGAGCCGGGCGCGGAGGCCAGCGCGGCAGTGATGCGGAAATTCGCGCTCTGTGCGAGCGAGGCGGGCGCGGTGTAGTTGCCGGAGGCATCGATTGTCCCCAGCGAAGCATTGCCACCGGCGACTCCGTTGACGGACCACTGCAGCGTGCCGGGGGAGGTGGCGGTGAAGTGCGCTTTCTGGCCGGGCGCGAGAGCAACGTACTGCGGCGAGATGGAAACGGAGCCGAGACTGACGGCGACGGGCGGGGGACCGGTAGGAGCGGTTTGCGGCGGAGGTGGCTCGGTTCCCTGGTGGACCCCACAGCCGGTTGTCCACACGATGAGGGCGAGGCTGAGCGCGAGCGGTATCGAAAACGCGCGCTGCTTGTTCACGAGGGGGACTCCGTCGTATTCCGCGTGCTGGGGCCCCTCGGGAGAGAGGTCCGGACCATAGGGTCGTGGGTGCCTGGGAGAGGGTTGAGGAGGTGAGCTGAGGCCTCCGGCTGTGGGTGATGCGGTGCGAGAGGCCGGATCCGAAGAGGCGGATCCGGCCTGCACCACGGTCAGAAGCGAATGCCG
>DASSKX010000086.1:0-3131 GCA_035689925.1 Acidobacteriaceae bacterium | reverse complement strand
GGCTGCAGCGCCTGCTGCTGAGAAAAAAACAAAAGCTGAGGCTGGGGGCACGCCGGCGGCCAATGCGGGCGACGATGATGAACTGCGGCAGCGCGCGATGGACGGGCTGCTGATTAACGGCAGCGTGAATAACAGCGAGATATCGCCCTTTGCATTGTCGCCGGTTTTCGGCAACAACCGCTCCGGCCAGGGGCAGTACTACGGCAGCGTGGGAGCCATCGTGAGCAACTCGGCTCTGGATGCGCGGCCGTTCTCGATTACGGGGCTGAACACGGCGAGGCCGCAGTTCGGCGACTTCACCGGCATGCTGAATTTTGGCGGCCCGCTGAAGATTCGGCACATGGTGCAGAAGGATCCGCGGTTCTTTATTGGCTATGAGTGGACGCGGAATCACGAGGACAACACGCAATCGTCGTTTGTGCCGACAGCTCTGGAGCGCGCCGGAGACTTTTCGGAGTCCGTCAACGCGGACGGGCAGCCGGTGACGGTCTACGATCCTGCGACGGGCCAGCCGTTCCCGGGCAATTTCATTTCGGCCGAACGCATCAGCCCGCAGGCGCAGGCGCTGCTCGCGTTTTATCCGCTGCCGAATCTGGCGACGACTGCGCGGTATAACTTTCAGGCTCCGCTGCTCAGCGATCAGCACCAGGATGCTGCGCAGGCGCGCATTGATCAGAGCTTCGGCTTTCGGGATCAGCTGAATGGGAGGTTCGCGCTGCAGAGCACGCGGGCCAGTAGCCCGAATATCTTCCGGTTCATCGACGCGACGGACCTGCTCGGGATCAATACGCGCGTGCAGTGGTCGCACCGTTTTGGACAGCGAGTCTTTCTGGATGGGGGGTACGAGTTCAGCCGGATGCGCACGCGCGTGACCCCCTGGTTTGCTCGGCGCGAGAACGTGTCGGCCCACGCGGGGATTGCCGGGAACGATCAGGATCAGGCGGAATGGGGGCCTCCGTCGCTGAGCTTTGCGAGCGGCATCGCCGGGCTCAGTGACCAAAACAGCGCCGATACGCGCAACGAAACCAACGCGCCGTCGCTCTCGGTGCTGTGGGTGCACGGGCGGCATAACATCACGATCGGCAGCGACTTTCACCGCGAGGAACTCAATTACCGTTCACAGCAGGATCCGCGGGGCAGCTTTGGATTTACCGGAGCGGCCACGGCAGGTCCGCGTGGCAGCGGATCCGACGTCGCCGATTTTCTGCTCGGGATTCCGGATACGAGTTCGATTGCGTTCGGGAATGCGGATAAATACTTTCGCGAGTCGCTCTACGACGAGTACGTCACCGACGACTGGCGGGTGAATCCGGAGCTGACCATCAATGCCGGAGTGCGCTGGGAGTATGGTGCGCCGATTACGGAGCTGCGGAATCGTCTGGTGAATCTGGACGTGGCGAACGGGTTCGCGGCGGTGGCGCCGATCGTGGGGGCCAATGCGGTGGGACCGCTGTCGGGGGCGCATTATGGCAGGTCGCTCATGGACCCGGACCGCAGCGGTGTTGAGCCGCGCATCGGAATTGCCTGGCGTCCGATTGCCGGCTCGTCGCTGGTGGTGCGGGCAGGATACGGCATCTATCGCGACAGCAGCGTCTACCAGGGAATCGTGACGCAGATGGCACAGCAGGCGCCGCTGTCGCGGAGTCTGCGCGTCGAGAACAGCGCCGCGTGCCCGCTGACGCTGGCCAACGGCTTTGCGGATTGCGGCACAAGCACGCCTCAAACATTTGCAGTCGATCCGCACTTCCGGATCGGCGACGCGCAGAATTGGCAACTCAGCGTGCAGAGGGACCTGCCCGGCTCGTTGCAGATGAACGTCACGTATCTGGGCACGAAAGGCACGCACGGCATGCAGGAATTTCTGCCGAATTCGTATCCAGCCGGGGCGGCGAATCCCTGCCCGGAGTGCCCGGTGGGATTCACGTATCTGATCTCGGGCGGTAACTTGTCGCGGGAGGCGGCGCGCGTTCAGTTGCGACGGCGATTGCACAGCGGGTTTGCCGGCTCGCTGCAATATACGTGGTCGAAGTCCATCGACGATGATTCGTTTGTCGGCGGGCAGGGACCGGCTTCGTCGCAGAGCGCGACGCCGGGCGAGTTCCCCACGGCTTCGGCCAGCAGCGCCGCCGCGAATACCAGCGCCACGATTGCGCAGAACTGGCGCGATCTGGCGGCAGAGCGGGGGCTTTCGAGCTTCGATCAGAGGAATGCACTGACGGCGCAACTGCAGTACACCAGCGGGATGGGCCTCAGGGGCGGAGCGCTGCTGGACGGCTGGCGGGGTGCGCTCCTGAAGCAGTGGACGTTTCTGACGGCGGTCACTGCCGGGAGCGGTCTGCCGCAAACGCCGCTGGTCGTGACGGCGGTGCCGGGAACCGGTGTGACGAATACGGTTCGTCCGAATCGCACCGGCGCGCCGTTGTACGCAGGCTCCGGCGGCAGATTCCTGAACAAGGCGGCTTACTCCACACCCGCATCGGGGGAGTGGGGCAATGCGAGGCGCAATTCGATCATCGGGCCAAATCAGTTCAGCCTGAACGCGTCGATGGCGCGCAGCTTTCGGCTGAGCGACAAGCTGAACCTGGATGCGCGGCTGGACGCGACGAATGCGATCAACCGCGTGAATTACTCGTCGTGGAACACCACGATCACCAGCCCGCAGTTCGGACTGCCTACGGCAGCCAATGCCATGCGGATGCTGCAGATGACGTTTCGGGTGAGGTTCTGAGATGAGGCGGGCACTCATCGCTTTGGTGCTTGCAGCATCCGTGTCGATGCTGGCGCAGCAGATTGGCGAGAATGCGCCTGCGAATTCTGTTCCGACGCTTTCCGTCAATTCGCAGCTGGTGATTGAGACGGTCACGGTCAAGGACAAGAACGGTAATCCCATTGACGGTCTGACGCCGAAAGATTTTGTGCTGACGGAGAACGGAGTGCCGCAGACGATTCGTTCGTGCGAGCACCAGAACCTGCCGCCGGAGAAGAGCGTTGCTCCTGTGCCGGAGCCGGTTCCGGCCGATCTGAAGGTGTACTACCATCTTTCGCCGACGCAGATCCGGTCGGAGCCGCACGGCACTACGCTTTACAGGGATCGCCGGCTGCTGGCGTTCTATTTCGATATGACGGCGCTG
>DASSKX010000085.1:0-2753 GCA_035689925.1 Acidobacteriaceae bacterium | reverse complement strand
CTCCGGCAGCGGAATCTGATCGATGAGCAGCAGATGATGAATGATGCCCACCATCAGAATGCAGTCGAACCGCCCCCGCGCGCGATCGAGTAGCGAGAGGCTCTCGGCATTGCGCCACCCCGCCGGCGGAGTCGGACGAGCGAAGTTCGCGATCAGCGGCAGCACGGAGAGGCCGCGCCTCCGGCTCTCCATCCAGTTTCGTTCTGTCGCCGCAACGTCGCTGTCCAGCGCCACCACGTCCGCTCCCAGCGAAGCAGCCAGCCGCGAGTACTCCCCCGTGTTCGCTCCGATGTCCAGCACGCGACGCGGTCGCAGCCTTGCCAGCGCCGTCTCCAGAAAGACGCGCTTGCGTTCATGATCCGTCTGACTATAGTGATCGGCTGTCCTCGGGTACGCGCTCCATGCGGACTCCGCGTGTCTCCCGCCGAAAGGCCGCAGTCGCCGATGCAGGCTGCGCAGCGTGTGCCGCAGAACAGCCGTGGCCACTTCAGGACTCCGCCGCAGCGCAGCCGCTTTCCTCGAAGACGCCGAGCCCGGCCGGTCCAGCAACAGCGGCAGCGTCACCAACGAACGAAACGGTTCGCGCCAGCGGTTCAGGGGACCCAGGTACGGGCGCAGGTCGGCAGGTTCATAGCCGTCCCGGCGGTGCAGCGATGTCGCCAGCGGCCAGCCCAGATGCCGGTACGCGGCCAGCGGCAGCAGAAACGTCCGCACAAACTGTGCATATGCGAGCCAGATCGGATTCCCCGGATCGCGCTGTTCGATGGACAGCACATCCACCAGCACCGGCTCCGTGCCGCAAAAAAGAATATTCAGGGGCGTAGCGTCTTTCAGGATCAGCCCCAGACCGATCAGATCCTCACACAACGAAAGCGTCAGCTCCGCCGCCGCCACCCACGCGGAGGGCGACCACTCCCACGGGTAAGACGGAAACCAGACGCGGGGATGCTCCAGCAGCACCTCGTCGCCATCGGACGAGACCACGCTCGATCCAATGAGCCTACCGCGTCTCACCCACTCGCGCGCCTTGTTCGAATTTAGAAATCCGAGCGCCGCCGCGGCCTGTGTCGCTGACACCGCGCGGAAGACCCGATCTCCTTCGAAGAACAGAGAGCCGGCCGGGTCGCGGAAGGTCCGCAGGATGGCGTTCGTCGCCATTTATTGCGTTTCCTGTTCGCCTTCACTGCTTTCGTGCGGAATGGGCGCTCGCCCGAAGAGCCGCCGGATCTTCGAACGAAGGAAGAAGACCGCACCCGCCAGCATGGAGCTCGCCACCTGGAGCATCAGCATGCCCGTGCCTGGATCAGCGTATGCGTACAGTGGCCTGTCGGTGGCAATTAACAGAAGAAAAAGCTGCAGGACCGCTGCACAGCCCAGGGTAATGCGGACAATGGCTCGCATGCTGGCTCTCCGATGAGCAGTAGACGAGCCCTCCAAACAAAAGTTGCAGCACAGTTTAGGAAAACCCGGAGTCCCTGGAAGAATCCTCACGTGCAGTTCTAAAACACAGCGCTGCTCGCGAATTGTCTCGTCGCAGTGACAAGTTCGCGCCCCTCCCGACAATCAAAAAACAGTCGGATGACAAGTCTCTGAGCGCCCTGCTCGTACTCTGCAAAGTTGTTCTATGGGAACCCAAAGGAGGGCAAGATGAAGCGTTTCCTCTCTTCGCTCCCGTTGGTGGCAGCTGTCCTGTTCCTCACCAGCACATCCGCACAACAACTAGCCCCGAACCAGACCAATGGCTTCGGCAACAACCGGCTGATCACACTCACCTATCTCCAGAATTTCGACTGTGTCGATCAGCCCACACTCGATCTCGATTTCAACGGCATGCTCGCGCAGTCGGATCCGAACGAAATGCAGACGCCGATCTGCCAGCCCATCACCGAGCCTACGCAGGATCCCGCCGGCGGCGACATCAAGCACACGGCGGCACTCTATGTGCTCATTCCCATGTTCTCCGTCGACAATGACCAAAACCCAGCCGATGCAATGCCATGCCCCAGCGGCGGCAGGCCCGGCGAGCTCTGCGGCAGCACTCTCGGCAGTGCGCTCATCTCGATGTTCGGCTTCGTGCCCGAAGCCTGGAAAGCCAAAGTCAACTCGGCGATCACCACCCAGTGTCCGGACCCCAGCAACCCCGTTCCCGGCACCTGCACCATGCACGCATCGTCCGTTGATCTGTCCAAAACACTGATTGCGCTGGGCAAAATGTCAGGGCCGCCCAAAGCGCCCATCTTTGTACCCACCCCCAACCACAGCCATGTCGTCGACAACTCCCGCGTCAACACCGGAGCGATCTGGTGGGAGGTGCGGCCGGTCCTGGTCCTCGATCAGAGCGACTGGCCTGCCGCGGACGGGAGCAGCGGCATTACCTCAGCGACCGCCATGGATGACGCGGAAGCCGCCGGCAGAGCGATCGAAGTCGGCTCCAACTTCTTCCTGTTCTTCAGTTCGGCCATGGCCGGCCACAGCCACTGAACCACTCACGCTCTTTGTCAGTAGAGGAGGTCACGAATGAAACGAGTCCATATAGCGCTCCTGGTCCTGCTGTCCGTCCTGGCAACGGGCGTGGGCCTGGTCAGCGCGAAAGACGGCAAGAAGAAACCAAATCAGTTCCTCGGGAGCGCCGAGCAGAATGCGAAGACGCTCATCGATGAGGGACGGCAGATCTTTCGATTCGACACCTATGGTGACGAGGCGTTCTGGACGGGGCAACTGCACATGCAGCAGGCCGTCAGCACGCTCACGCC
>DASSKX010000084.1:0-2718 GCA_035689925.1 Acidobacteriaceae bacterium | reverse complement strand
ATGCAGCAGCGCCAGCAATGCCGCCAGGGCGCCCATCAGAATCACCGCGCCGATGGTGAACGTTACCCGCAGCCGTGCCTCAAACGAGAGGCTCTGGCGTTTGGGCTTCCGCGATGGGTGACGGTGATTGGGCATGGTCCGGAACGCTTAGCGATCAGCGTACAGCGGTCCAGGCTACAGGGCGAGTACTCTCCGGATTCAGCTGCGGCCTCGGATTTCCGTGCTCCGTGCCCTGGCGTCAGATCCCGTACTTCTCCATCCGCCGGTAGAGCGCCCCGCGGCTGAGGCCGAGCGCTTCGGCGGCCTGGCTGACATTGCCATTGCAGCGCGTGAGCGCCTTCCGGATCAGAATGCTCTCCACCGACTCGAGGCTCATCTCCTCGAGCGCCTGCGTGGGCACCCGCGCCGGACTCAGCCCCAGATCCGAAACTTCAATGACGTTCTCCCGAGCCATCAGCACAGCGCGCTCGATCGTGTGGTCGAGTTCCCGCACATTGCCCGGCCAGGAATAGTGCAACATCAGCTGGATCGCCGCCGGATCGATTCCCTGAACCGGCTTACGATAGCGCTGCGCATAGCGCGAGAGGAAATACGCGGCCAGTGGCGGAATATCCTCGCGCCGCTCGCGCAGCGGCGGCAGGTGAATCTCGACGGTATTCAGGCGGAAGAGAAGGTCGGCGCGGAAGCGCCCTTCTTCTACCTCTTTGCGCAGTTCGGCGTTCGTTGCCGAGAGCACCCGCACATTCACCCTGCGCGTTTTCGAGGAGCCAACGCGCTCCATCTCGCCTGTCTCGAGGACGCGCAACAACTTCGCCTGCTGACGCGGCGGGATATTCGCAATCTCATCAAGAAAGAGCGTGCCGCCCTCAGCCAGTTCGAACCGGCCAATCCGCTCCGTCCGCGCATCGGTGAATGCGCCTTTGACATGGCCGAACAGCTCGCTCTCAAAGGTGCCTTCCGGCAGCGCGCCCGTATTCACGGCCACCATCGAGCGGGAAGCCCGCGGCGAGAGCGCATGCAGCGTCTGCGCGACCACTTCCTTCCCGGTGCCGTGTTCACCGGTGATCAGCACGCTGGCGTCCGATGGCCCGATCCGCGCAATCGTGGCGAGCACCGGCTGCATCGCCGGCGCGGTCGCAATCATCTCCGGCAGATTGGCGGCGCGCAGCATCCGATTCTCCGCTTCGAGCCGCTGCGCCCGCCGTACCGCATCGTACAACTCGATTTGCGTCCGCAGCACGGTCAGCAGTCGCGCGTTGTCCCAGGGCTTCTGGATAAAGTCGTTCGCCCCGCGCCGCATGGCTTCCACCGCGAGTTCCAGGTTCGCCCACGCCGTCATCACGATGACGGGCAGCTGGCTCTCGTGCGAGCGGATCTGCGACAGCAGATCGAGACCTTCGCGGCCGGACGTCGTATCGCGCGTATAGTTCAGGTCCAGCAGCACGGCGTCAAAGCTCGAGGACTGCAGCGCGTCCAGCACCATGTAAGGCGACGTGGCCTTCTCGACCCGATAGCCCTCCGGCTCCAGCAGCAGTTCCAGCGCGTCCAGGATGTGCGGCTGGTCGTCCGCGATCAGCACACAGGGAACCTGCCGCTCACGAGGCGCCTCGTTCGAAACGGATTGTGCTGCAGTGGACATTGTGGGTTTCCCGTCATTTTACGGCGCGTGCGTCACCACGCCCGACTTTGCATCATCGATGGACACCCCGGTTCGCTCCAGCGTTTCTCCGGTCGCGCGATCGATATCCACCTTGGCCTTTTCGTAGGCTGTCTGCGCAGCGTACAACGCCGACTCCGACACCGCCAGCGCATTCTGTGCCGCCAGCGTGTCCAGACTCGATTTGGCGCCCAACTTCTGCTCCTGCTTGGTGATGTCGAAGGTGCGCTGCGCCAGGTCCCGCGCCTTTTGCGCAGCATCGACGCGCGCCTGCGCCTGTTCCACAGCAAACTTCGAGTTGCGCACATCGAAGCGGATGGTCTTGCGCTGCTCCTCGAACGAGATCTGCCGCTGCCGATACTCCAGCACCGCGCGGAACTGATCGGCTTTCGCGACCCGGTTACGGAGGTTGATCGACAGATTCACTCCGACCTGGTATTCCGGCGCTGTGTAGTTGAACGTGTTCTCGAACATGCCGCCGAAACCGTTCGGCAGATTCGAGGAGCACTGCACCGGTCCCAGAATGCAATGTGGATTCTTCACGCCCGCGACACCCGACCCCTGATAGAGCCCGTACATGTTGAAGATCGGCAGCAACTCACTGTTGATCGACTTCAAGCTCATCTGTGCGACCTGCATCGCGATCTCCTCCTCGCGCACATCAGGCCGGTTCTTCTCGGCCTCTGCGATCAGGTCTTCCATCGACTTTGCTGCATTGGGATCCGAAGCCCCGATGCGGTCCAGCGGAATCACCGGCAGTTCGTCGATCGTCGGATCGTCCGTCTTCGTGAGCAGATTTTTCATCGTCAGCTCGTTCAGCCGCAGCGTTGCCCGCGAAACGGTCAGGTCGCCCTCGGCGGTGGCTACCGCCGCCTGGTCCTTCATCACCTGCATGGCAGGGATCGCCTTCATTTCCAGCTGCCGCTGATCGTCGGCCGCTGTCTGATTCGCGAAGTTTAGCGATTGTTCCTTGATCTGCTCGTCTTCGTAGGCGTTCACAAGGTCCCAGTAGATGTTTTCGACCTGCGTCACCGTCGCAATCACCTGCGAGCGGAAGGCCA
>DASSKX010000083.1:0-7502 GCA_035689925.1 Acidobacteriaceae bacterium | reverse complement strand
AGCAGTTGCAGTGCGAACACTATGGATCCGGCAATCGGAACGCGATGACCCTGGTGAAGCATCGCGATTTCCGGGTGGTACTCGCGACACTGAAAGCCGGTGCTCGTCTGGCTCGCCACAGTGTTCGTGGCACGGTTCTGCTTCAGGTCCTTCGCGGACATGTTCGAATCAGAGTCTTCGAGCAGCTTCTCGACGTAACCGCCGGCCATATGGTCTCCCTCGATGCACACCTCGATCACGAGGTGACTGCGGTCGACGATGTACTTCTGCTGATTACCGTCGCCTGGTCGGAGGCGACGCGCATCGGTCCGCGTCAGACTGTGGCCGCCGAGCTGCCATGGGAAGCCGGAGTCGACCTGATGGCTGATGCCGTCGCTGCGGCGGCGCGGGTCCGCCGCACTGAATCAGGGATTTGCGCCATCGCAGCGGCCTCATCCTGATGCGGGGATTGCTCCGGACTGAGCGAGGCCGTCGAGGAGGAGGTGAAAATATACGAGGCCGCTGTACGGCTGCCATCGCGCAACAGCCCTTTGGACCTGTTGGTACTCCATCGGCCGGTCGCGGCCGAGCCAGCGCGCCAGTCGATTACGCGCACCAACGTCGTCTCCAGGGAAGATATTGATCCTGCCAAGACCTCGGAGCAGGACATATTCCGCCGTCCAGCGACCGACCCCGCGGAGGCTCACAAGCTGCTCAAGGACTGTTGAGTCATCAAGACGCTCCAGTTGCTCTGCATTAAGGTCGCTGCCGGCTGCGCGCTTCGATGCAGCAATCACATAGCGCGCCTTGCTGTAGCTGAACCCCATGCTGCGCAATACGTCCTCGTCCAGGCGAACAATGTCCGTTGGACGTGGAAATGCATGCTGGGTCACATCCTCAGACCGTACAGCGGGGCCAGCTTGCTCGGCGAGGCGATTCAACACCCAGATGCCGACCGTCAGTGACAGTTGCTGGCAGGCAATCGCATTGACCAGGCCCTCGAACACAGTAGGAAAGCGAGGTGGTTTGAGCCCGCGAAAACGCGCTGCAAGCGGGGCCAGCAGTTTATCCTGTGCAGCCAGACGATAAAAAGACGAGAGATCTACCCTCAGGCCGAGGATTCGCCGCAGAAGCTCCGCCGCTTCATTCTTTGCATGTGGAGGAATCCGGGCTCCGCTCAGAACAACCTGCAGGCGAGGATGGTCCGCAGTTCCTGATTGGTTGACCACTGCTTCCAGCGGCTGGTCTCCGAGGACCAGGACGCGACGCCAGCTCGCCCCATCCCAGCGATCGATCTGATTGTGGGCACGGCGGCGCAGAGCCCATGAGGTAAGGTCGAGACGAAAGGGCGGAATCGGACGCAGCGTGAAACTCAGCGACTCCATTGCACCTCGATAAAGTGCTCAGGGCAGAGGGCTCCTGGTCCTCGATGCTCAATTAATCAGAACCCAACACCGCCGCATCCCTCCGGGGAAGCGATCAGCGCCCGTAATGCTTTGCGTTGATCTCCGCGTAGTGTTTCCATTTGTCCGGGAGATCGTCGGCCGCATAGATGGCCGAAACCGGACAGACCGGTACGCAGGCGCCACAATCGATGCACTCCACCGGATCGATATAGAGCTGCTGTGAGGCTTCGTACTCCGATTCCCGTTTGCTCGGATGGATGCAGTCCACGGGGCAGGCATCCACGCAGGCAGTGTCTTTGGTTCCAATGCACGGTTCAGCAATGACGTAGGCCATGATGATCAGACTCCATGCTCAGTCTATGCACTCGTTTACTAGAGTGTCTGTGACTAAAGTCTCGGGATGTGTGCAGGCAGGTCCGAATTCTCCAATTTGTACTGTGTTGATGTAGCCCGAACATCCGCCGGATGTTCACTGCAGGTGACATGCATCCCCCATGGGGTTATGACCGTACTATTGTTTGCGCTGCTCGCTCTGCGCCAACATGAGAGCGTCGGAAGGCGACATGCCGAGCAACAACTCGGCTGCCGGACGGTGTTCTTATGCCGGTTCTTCAGGAAAATGTCCTCCATCAGGAGAACGAAGTCACTCCACTCATCTCGCGCATCCTTGTGCCCGTCGATTTTTCGAGGCGAAGCGCCGGTGCGGCTGACTTCGCCATAGCACTTGCACATCGTTTCCATTCCAGGGTGACGCTGCTTCACATCGAGAAGCCTGTTGAAAATGATCCTTTCTGGACGGCGGAGGTTACGCACTGGGCAACAGATCGGATGGCTGGTTTTCTTCCGGAATCTGCGGAAGATCCGGACGTTCGACGAATCGTTCGTGCGCAATCCGACATTGCCGGTGAGATTCTCCGCAAGGCAGCCGAAACCGGCGCCGATCTGATCGTGATGCCGACACATGCCTATGGTCCGATTCGTCGGGCTTTGTTAGGCTCCGCCAGCGCGAGAATACTCCGGGAGGCGCCCTGCCCAGTGTGGACAGCTACGCAGGCTGCGCAGATACCGCCGGCTGAATGGCTCGAGCCGGAACGAATTCTTTGCGCAGTCGACACAGGACCGGATGGCGCCGACGTCCTCTCATGGGCTTCGATCCTGGCCTCACATCTGAACGCCAAATTCTGCGTCGCATGGAGCCAGAAGGACGTCACGCAAACGCCCGAGAAGATCCAGCGTCTGCAGAAGGCCTTTCGCATTTGCGCCGAAGCAGTTGTCGACCCAGGAAATGTTCCGGGCGCGCTGCGACGGACCGCTGCAAGGATGCGAGCAGACCTGCTTGTCGTCAGCCGGAAATTCTGCGAGACCGAAGCAGGACCAGCACTGAACCTGCCTGAAGTCATTCGAAAGGCACCGTGTCCCGTTGTCTGCATGTGAGGAGGTCGTAATACAAACAGTTGGCGCGACGATGCATTCACAAACAAATTCATCGAAGGGCGAGGCGAGGCGCCGTTGTTCGCCATTCGGACGACTTCAGCATTTGCAGGCTGTGACAAAAGTCCCGGAAAGCCACGATGCACTCTTCTAATGTGGATCTAAGGGGTTGCTAAATGCTCGAAAGCGAATTGTTTACCTTTCTCGGCCGGACAGCTGATCCTGTGTTCGCCCTTTCCGACCAGGGGGAAATCGAATTCTGGAATAAGGCTGCCGAGCGGCTGTTCGGATATCCGGCTGACGAGGTGAAGGGCAAGAGCTGCTATCAGATTCTGCAGGGCATCGGCGCCCTCGGCACGCGAGTTTGCCATGAGGGGTGCAGTGTGCTCGAATGCGCAACAAAGAACACGGAGATCCCCAATTTCGACATGAGCGTCAAGACACGGTCCGGAAAGAGAATCTGGATCAATATGTCGACGATCGTCTTCGATAATCCCCGCACCGGGCACCGTCTCCTGGTGCATCTCGCGCGTGACATCAGCGAGCAGAAGAAAACGGAACAGCTGGTTCATAAAATGCAGGATTTGGCACAGCAGTTCAACCAGTTAGGCGATCCCGTGGGCCGGGTATCGCCTGTCAGCGATCTTTCCGAGCAGGAAAAGCAGATCCTGAGATCGTTCTCCGAAGGCAAGACTCCGGCCAACATCGCGCGCTCTCTCGGGATCAGCTCGCAGACCCTGAGAAATCATTTGCACCACATCAACCAGAAACTGCGTACACATAACCGGCTTGAAGCAGTCATGCACGCGATTCATCGGAAGCTGATTTAGGCCCACAGGAGCAGAAATGGCAACGATCCTTGAACCAGCGACCATAGCCGCGGATGCGCTGGCAGAGCGCAACGCGGTGCAATCCAACGGCGCACTCTATCGCCGCCTCTACTCGCAGCCCTTGAGAAGAGCATCGCATATTGAAGCGGGGGCTGTGTTCGTCTGCCGGGGATGGATCATCAGGGACTAAGAGGTTACCGTGAAACGCGTCGATCAGGAGAACAGAGTCCAGGCAGAAATCGCAGGCGGCTCGATTGCATCGCCTCATCAGGTGCCGGCACCAGGGCAGTGTCTGCGCCCCTTCAGCCTGCGTTCTTCACAAGACCGGCTTCTTCGTCTTTCGGATTACCGGGACCGCTCCGCGATTGTGCTGATTCTGAGCGACGGCACGCCCGAGGCTGAAACATTGATGCGTGGTTGTGCTTGCCACTATGACGACATCCGAAAAAAGGATGCAGAAGTCCTGGCGGTTGTCTGCGGCTCCCTTGAAGAAGTCATCACTGCCGAAAACCGTCTCACGGTGCCCTTTCCAGTCGTGCTGGATGAGGACGAAAAGCTTCATCGCGAGCTGGGGGCAATGGATGAGCATGAACACTGCGCCGCGGCCGTTTACGTTATTGATCGTTTTGGTGAAGTATTCGCGTCATACGGAGCCGTAAACGGCAGTCCTTTGCCGGATGTTGGGGAGATCCTGAGGCGGATCGAGTTCATCAGTTTTCAGTGCCCGGAATGCGAGCCGCCGGAATGGCCCGCGTGAGCGCGGCACCGAAGCATCATTTCGGTTTCACTTCATGTAAGGCTGCTCACTTCGGCAGAGTTCTTCGAAAAGTATCGCAGCCCGCCTGCAATCCCGGCAGGCGGGCTCTTGTCACTGCTGCTGAAGTGGGTTCGGATCGCTGTGCTCAGGCAAGTTCCCCATTCGCATATCGCCGTTTAGCGACCATGCCCGGCATGACTGCCGGCCGATGCGACCATCGGTGCTGGCTTCACGATTACCGTTCCTCTCATTCCGCTGTTTGCATGCAATACGCAGACGTAGTGATAGACCCCCGGCTTGTCGAACACGTGCGCGAATGTAGCACCTGGCTCCATCAGGTGCGAGGAAAACGGAGCGCCACCGGGGGGAACGCTCGCGTCAATTGTGTTCGGGCCCTTACCGGGGTTGTCCACCACGTTGTGATACATGTCCGAGGTGTTCTTCCACACGACCTGCTCGCCGGCGGTAATGGTGACTGTTGCCGGCGTGAACCACATGTGGCCCATGCCGACGACGGCTCCAACCGGTGCTGTTGGCGGAGCCAGCTCCTTCTCGAGATCAGCGGTGGACAGATGTGCCGTGCAGCTGGGAGCCAGCGCATCGAGATCGTCGACTACAAAGCTCGGGATATGCGGATCCTCCACGGTGAGGACGCTTCCGAAGTGACCCATTACATGCACAATGCGATTGGCATTTTGAGAGAACAGGAAGGGCTGCGCTTCGAGCCGGTAGACTCTCTGCGAGCGAAAGACCTTCAGCATCACCTTTCCGTCGTTGAGTTCGGTCATGCAGCCGATCAGGCTTTCCGGTGAGTCAATGGCAGCCCGGAGATCGAATTCCGGCGGGCCCGCAACACCTGAATCCGCTGTCCCAGCCATGCCCGGCATGGGCTCCGCACCGGTAGCATTCGCCGAGGGCGAATATATAGCAAGCGAGGGGCCCTCGGTTGCTGCTTTCACGTCAGCCGGAGTCATGCCACTGAGCTCCGTTGCACCCGGCGCCGGCGCGGTAGGTCCGTCGTGCATCAGAGCGGCATTGGTGGAGCCTTTTACATCGAGCATCGCGGCAAGGCCCTTCTCCATCCGCGACATCGCGTGATCCATCATGGTGAACTTGCCGGGCACGCTGGCCTTCATTTCCAGAATGGCAGCGCCTCCGGGAGGAACCGTGGTGGTCTGTACGTCGAGCATCGGCGGGGACGTCAGCGAACCGAGACGATACACCCTGGTGAAGATCTCGCCGATCATGTGCTCGGAGGCAGTGCCATTCGGCCCGGCATTGCCGAAGAAGATGCGTACTGTTTCTCCTACATCGGCGTGCAGCGGATACTGTCCGCTAGTGGCATCGACCGAGCCGTTGTAGACGTAGTACTCGGGGTTCTCCTGCATCAGATTCGTGTCGCTAAACTGCTGCAGCCCGGGCTTTCCTTTGGGCGCGGTGGTATAAATCTCACCTTGCATGACGTAATACTCGTGATCTACCTGCGGCAGGCCACCCGCAGGCTCGACGAGAATGAGCCCATACATGCCATTCGCGATATGCTCCGCAACCATGGGCGTGCCGCAGTGGTAGACGAACAGGCCCGGCGTGGTAGCTTCGAACGAGAACGTCTTCGATTGTCCAGGCGGAACCTGCGAAAGGACTGCGCCGCCACCGGGTCCGAGCGCCGCGTGCAGATCGATGGAGTGGACCATCGTGTCGTTCTTATCATTTTGCAGCGTGACGACGACGGTATCGCCCTGGCGAACGCGGATGAATGGCCCCGGTACCTTGCCGTTAAAGGTCCAGTACCGATATGTGGTGCGGCTTGCGGCATCCAGTTCTCCGACGACCTCTTTGGCGGTGAGCGTGACACGCACCACGCCAGCTGGTCGGTTGCCCACCGGTGGCGGGAGGTCTGAAGGATCGCGTGCGATGTCGGCTGCTCTAGGTTGCGACGACTGATTCGAGGCGTGCTGAGCGGCCTCTGCGGTAAGTACGCTTCCTGCGAATGCGAAGAATGCCGTAAGGATCAGAGACAGGAATCCACGATTCAGAATGACTCTCATATTTCGCCTCTTCCTCTTCAGCTAACTGCAGGCAGAGGCGCGAGGCAGGAATCAAACACGCTGGTCGTGCTCGCCGATGCCGAACATCCCGACATCGGCCGTGCAGTAGCCGCGACCTGACGCATGCATCGCGCCAGAGCGCTTTTCCTGCAGCAAGCTATCTCAAGGTTGAAACAGGAACCGATCAGAAACAATGAATCAGATGTACCCGGAAGTGGCACAACTGTTCGGGCGCAGTCGGTAGGAGGAAAGAACCTGCTCCGATGGGCTCATTCTCCTGACTATGACGGAGGACGACGCAAGTTGTTGAAAGGAATGGCGCGCCCTGAGAGATTCGAACTCCCGACCTACTGATTCGTAGTCAGTCGCTCTATCCAACTGAGCTAAGGGCGCGCGGTTGGGACTCTTCCGAGAATATCAGGTCCCCTGCGCCCGGGCAAACCTCGTCAGAGCCAGGGAGTGGAGCGGCGCACCAGTCCACGCGGCTTCGCCGGCACAGGCGCCGGAGCGTGCGGTTGGGCTCCCGTCTCCAGCTCTTCTTCAGTCAGGATGAACCGCCGGATGTAGCGCAGCGGCTCTTCCCAGACGGCCATCTGCTCGAGGTGGTATTGCCAGATGGTGTTCGACGTGGAGCGCGAGGTGCGGCGGGTGAAGGCCTTCCGGCGGACAGTGACGATTTTCCCGCTCTTGTCCAGACGCGTGTACTCGCGCGAGGGCAGCATGAAGCTGATCTGCGTGCCCTTCTTCCAGAAGTTGCGCGCGAACTCGTGCGAGAACAGAAGGGCGTAGTAGCGGCGCCCCTGCTCGAGCACCGCGATGGCGTGATTCAGATCCTTCCACTCGGGCTCGATGTTCGACTCATACCACTTCCGGAACTCGAAGCCGTGGGCTCGAGCGCGCAGAATTACCATCCGGATGAGTTCGCCGCGGGTCATGGGAGAGGGCCGGTTTCAACCTACTCTGAAAGCCCTGCCAGGGCAATCAAAAGAAACGACAGGGCCATTACTATCCGGATGCACTACATCCGCGCCAACCCACGGGTGCAAATCCC
>DASSKX010000082.1:0-2595 GCA_035689925.1 Acidobacteriaceae bacterium | reverse complement strand
AGCCTCGAGCGCCATCATGGCAACCGCCATATCCGACGGATGCACCGCGACGCAGGCCTTTGATCAGCCGAGCACCGCGTGGATGCGGTTGAAACCGTTGAGCGCCGAACAGCCGGAGCCCGGCTCGCGCTTGTTGCAGGCGTAATTCGTATCCCGGTAGTAGTAGCAGCGCGTCTTCTGCAGCAGATTGCCGCCGGTGCTCGCCATGTTGCGCAACTGAGGCGACGCGCCCGACAGCAGCGCTTCCGACAGCACCGGATACTTCTCCTTGATGGTCGCGTTCCAGGCGAGATCGCTGTTGCGGACCAGAGCGCCGATGCGCAGACCGCCGTTCGGCGCGGGCTCGATCTTGTCCAGCGGCAGGCCATTGATGTCCACGACCACTCTGGGCTGGAGCACGTTGAGCTTCATCAGGTCGACGAGCGTGGTGCCGCCGGCGAGAAAGGTGCCGTTGGCGCGCGCTGCGCCTTCCACGGTCTTTGCCTGGCTGTAGCGAAAGGCTTCCATGGCGTGTGCTCCTTATGCCGTCTTGCGGCCGCGCGTTTCCTGCACGGCGGCGACAATGTTGTTGTAAGCCCCGCAGCGGCAGATGTTGCCGCTCATCGCGGCGCGCACCGCGTCATCCTCCGGGCCGATGGGCTCGTGCAGCAGCGCAGAGGCCGACATGATCTGCCCTGGCGTGCAGTAGCCGCACTGGAATCCGTCGTGCTCAAGAAATGCCTGCTGTACCGGGCTCAGTTCCCCGTTCTGCGCCAGCCCTTCGATGGTGGTGATCTTGTCGCCCTGGTGCATGATGGCGAAGCTGAGGCAGGAATTGACCCGGCGGCCATTCACATGGACCGTGCAGGCGCCGCACTGGCCGTGGTCGCAGCCCTTCTTGGTGCCGAAAAGCTGCAGGTCATCGCGGATCGCGTCGAGCAGCGTGACGCGCGGCTCCAGCCGCACGTGGTAATCCTTGCCGTTCACCGTCAGCGTGACGGGAACAGCGCCGGGAACCGCGGATTTCCCCTCGTGTTCCTTCTCGTGTGCATCGGTTTGGGCGGCCTGCGCCAGCGGGACGGCAGTGGCGGCCACGCCCGCTGCCCCGAGTTGAGCGAGGAACGACCGCCGCGAGAACCGGCCCAGCATCGGCTTGCTCTCTTCGTTGTTCTCCTGGGCGGAGGGGCCCGTTTCAGATTTTTCAGCAGGGGGAAGCTTCGAGGAATCCATTGCGGCTCCTTTGGCAACTGGATGGATGCGATGCGTGGCCCTGGCGCAAAGGGTCACGCGATCACGAATCGTGATCGACCCGATGACGTTTCTGTTGTTGAGGGCCTCCACTGGGGAGAGGCCAACAGACCATATTAAGACTGCGTCGCGTTATGTGCAGGCGGCGGTGCTTTTTTCTTCCTGCGGCTCAGCACAAACGCATTATCGGTGACGCGCCGTGTGGCGGTCGCCCGCTCAATCTTGCGCCAGAAGGCCACAAAGTAATCAATCGCTGAGAAGATGGAAACCCCTGCCATGTAGTAGATCCCCACCACAGCGAACAGGTGCACCGGAATGACAAACCACCCGATGTACCAGTCATGCCAGCCGCGGTCCAGAGTTGCCAGAGCAACGGAGACGATCTGAATGACCGTCTTGAGCTTGCCAACATCGCTGGCCTCGATCGTGAATCCTTCGGTCGAGGCGATGGAACGCAGGCCGCTGACCAGGAACTCCCGCCCGATGACCACAACTACGATCCACGGCTTGACGACGTGGGGATTGAACTCGACCAGGGCCACGTAAGCCGACGTGATCAGGAGTTTGTCGGCGATGGGGTCGAGCAGCATGCCCATGGTGGTGATCTGGCCGCGATGCCGCGCCAGATATCCGTCCACCCCGTCGGAAATGGAAACCAGGATAAAGAACAGGGAGGCAATCACTTCCTGTTCGCCGTGCCAGCCGCCGTGCGGAAAATGCGGCGAGAGCATCCAGATGAGCACGGGGACACAGAAAATGCGGCCCATCGTGATGGAGTTGGGCAGGTTCACGGGAGGGCGCCCCTGCTGCCATTATGCACCACGCCAAAGACGGTTTTCCCGGACGGGCGGAGCGGCTCACCTGCAGAAATCCGCCGATAGTAACGAGCCTGGTCGCTGCCGCTACAAACCCAGCTTCGCTTAGTGGGGCCGAACCATGTTGCTGCGCGTCCCCCAAAGGGCGGTAATCACGATCAGCCACATCAGGATAAAGGACACAATATCAGCCGAGTAGTAGACGTAACCCCAGTTCCCCACGCCGGCTCCGCTGTGCGGCCCGAGAGGGTAAACCAGATGGGCCACGTACTTGGCAGGCCAGAGGGCGGCACCCGTCATCTCGATCAGCATGTCATAGCGCGGATTGCGGGCGATGACCTCCACCACGCCGGCCGTGATGAAGCCAAGAAAGACGCTGAGCCAAAAGCGCCATGCAAAACCGGTTCTGCGCTTGGGCGCGGGCATGATGCGGTACCTCACTGATGGTGAATCGAGAACGAGCGAGCGCCTGACTATTTCACCAGAAACAGGACCGCAGATTGATCACCCGAAAGTGTTAGGCGATAACCGGCCGGCAGGAGGGACCCCGTTA
>DASSKX010000081.1:0-3783 GCA_035689925.1 Acidobacteriaceae bacterium | reverse complement strand
AATCTCTGGATTGACTCGACCAGCGGCCACGATGCGGCGATGGAGAATCTGAATGCTGGACGGCAGGCTCTGGCGCTTGCGGAACCAGCATCGCCCGGCCAGGGCGGCGGCCAGGATTTGCTGCACGCCAGCAACCCCGTCTACTACCGCACGAAGGCCGTTTATGTCCTCTGGATGCTGCGCAATCTGATCGGCGACAAGGCTCTTGCCTCTGCCCTGCAGGCGTACAGGCCCCAGGACGATACGCACGATGATTCCTTTGAGCGGCTGGCGGAGAAGTTCAGCGGGAGCGATCTGCGCTGGTTCTTTGATAATTGGGTCTACCAGGACCGCGGATTGCCGGATTTGTCGATCGAAGGCGTTTACCCGACCGCGGAAGCGCACCAGCAATTTCTGGTTGCAACGGCGATCCGGAATGACGGCTACGCCGAGGCCTGGGTGCCCCTCACCTTAAAAGCCGGAGACGCTGCCGTCACAAATTGGGTTCGCGTGCCGGCGCACGGGCAAATCACCCATCGCATGCTCTTCCAGCAGAGCCCGACGGAGGTCGACCTGAACGATGGATCGGTGCCTGAGGTGAGTGACAGCGTCCACCAGCGCATCATCACTGACGCTCCGGCGCACTGAAGCGTCTCGCCGAGGGTTACGGTCCTGATTGCGGCTGGTTCAGCGTTCCGCGAATGTGCTGGACGCCGGCTTTGGTGTGAATCGTCAGGTTGAGGCGGCGGTCGAAGCCAATGGTTCCGTCGATGGCATTCGCAATCCCGGAATGCGGGCCGGCGATCCCGCCGCTGGCCAGAGTAATGGTGCTGTGTGCGATCGTGCCGGCGCCGCTCCATCGGACGAAATGCGCAAGGGGTGTTTCAGCGCTGAGATCCGACAGCCCGCCGTTTTGCCACGTGAACCGAAAATCTCCGGAGGCCGACGAGGCGAGTTCGGCTGCGCGATAGCCGCTCATCTTCAACCGAATCGTGCCGTTGCCACTACCCGAGCCCCAGTTCTCCAGGAAGAGCGCTCCGGTGTCGTTTGCCTGAACGCCAGTGAAGCGGACAGCGAGGTCCCACTGCGGATTACCGTTGCTGAGAGACATGTTTCCGCTCGCCTGGACGCTTCCGCCAAGCGCATCAGCGTTGCAGGACTGAATCTGCATCCCGGATCCGGCAATGCTAAGCGTTGCCGTTGCCTTGCGCAGCACCAGGCGACCCAGCGTCAATGCTCCCGCATGCACGACCCCCTGCATCGGCGGCCACTCCGGCGGATTGCCCGAGCTGAGATTCGAGAGCATTTGTCCGATGAATCCCGTGGGGGTGCGGTGAAGTGCACCCTCGATCTCCGCGCCATTCAGTTCGGGGGCGTCCAGCGAGAAGGCTGCCGGACACGTAGCGGCTTGATTGCAGTTCGCGGGAAACGTAACGGAGCCGCGGAGATCCAGACCCGCGTAATGAAACGCCGCGTTCTGCCATGCGATCTGGTCGGAGGACAGATTGATATCCGCGGATGTCACTTCGAGCGGGGCGCGCAGGAAATTCGCAGACAACTGAAGTCCGCTGACACGAACCGTTCCGGTGGCCGTAATTCCTGGGCCTGAACCCGTCACCGGCGTGATCCATCCACCGGAAATCGTCGTATTCAGGTCGGCTCGCCCCGTTCCTGCCTTGTCGGCAGAAAACCAGGATCGGGGGAATCCGAGTGCGTGCCCTGCGGCAAGAACACGGTTGATCGCGGCAGGACCATTCAGGTCGATCGTGAACCCCGCCTGCGAAAACTGACCGTCCATGTTCAGCGGATGCGGTTCGCCGAGCGGAATCGCAAACGGCTCGAGCGCGAGACGCAATGGCTGGCTTCCGGACGGCGTGACGGAGCGGCCCTTCCGTTTCCGTTTCACCGGTTCCGTGCCCCTCGCAACAAAGTGCACGTTCGGCAAGACGATCGTCCCGCCGGGATATTCGATTTTGACGCCCGCAGCCGTGGCATCGCCTGTCAAAGCATCACTGTCTGCGCCGGCATCTCCGGTGATCAGGTGGAAGGATCCGTTGAGAACGCCGGTCGCGGAAATGGAGCCCGCCGAAGGACGCAGCAGTGCGATGAGCGACACAGGCACCGCGGCCGGCACCTGATTGAACGCCACTTGCAAATTCAGCTTTGGATGCAAGAAGCCCTGCGCGGCACCCGTGATGAGCAGGTGGCCGGAGCCCTCAGGCACAAAGCAGGTGATGTCTTCAAAGGCGGTGCGAGGATGCAGATAGAAGGTGCGGCAATTAGCCGAGAGCGAAACGGGATTCGCTGGCTCAAATTCCTGCCTGCGCAGGTCTCCGATCTGCAACTGGCTGTTCAGAGAAAGACTGTCCGGAGTCCCTATGGCCCTGACGGTCAGGTCCAGATTGCCTCGCCAGCCGCTGTCCACACCGGCAAGCATCTGCGTCACCTGTCCCAGCTGCGCACCGCTCCACGTTGCCCGCAGGTCCACGGGCATCGTATGCAGGTCGGAAGCACGGCGCAGAGACCCCTCCAGCGTGACCTGGCCGGTATCGGAGGTATGCATCTGCAGGTCGGTCCTGACCGGCTGCGCTTTCAGGCGGATATGCCATTCATTTCCACTCGCCTGCCACATGGCGAATTGGGCATTGGTCAGCGAGAAGGGGCGCTTTTCCACCCCATCCTTGAAGTTGATTCGCGCGTCATCTGCCTCGATGTATGGAAAACGGGGCTGCGGCCCGGCAAAGCGATTCCCTGTCGGCGCATTCGGGACCTGCGAGGCCCGGGTCAACACTGAGCCGATGTTCCACGCGCCGGCTTCGTTCCTGACCAGGTTGAGGCTCGCCTCATCGAGGCTGATTTGGCTGACCTCCAGTCGACCGCGCCACAGCGACGATAACCGCACCGAAGCCACTACCGAGTTGGCATGCAGGGCGGGCTCGTAGCCGAAGGCCGGATCTTCGGCCAGGGTGAAATCGCTCATCGTGATGCCCGGAGTCGGCAGCAAACGCAATTGCATCGATCCGACGGCTACCGGACGTCCCAGCGCGTTGGCCATGCTGGCGGTGATGGAGCGGCTATAGTGTCCGAGATTGACCAGAGGCGGAACGAATATCGCCAGCAGCAGGATGAGTACGGCGATGATGGCGATCACGAGCTTGCGGCGTCCGCCCCGCGCCTTATCGGCGGCCAGCGGCTCTTCTTCCGTCTCCTTCATCGTTATTTCACCAGGTGGAAGGTGCGACGCCAGCGGGTTTGATCGAAGAAGTGGATCGTCTCGTGCAGCACCCAGCCGATCTGATCGCCGAAGCTCGTCTTGTACTGCTCCGCCTCGGGGGTCTCAAATGACCAGTAAACGAACAGCGGGCGGCCAACGATGTTGGCGCGCGGGACGAAGCCCCAGTAGCGGCTGTCGAGGCTCACGGTGCGATTGTCGCCCATGCAGAAGTACATGCCGGGCGGTACGACGAGATCGCCATTGTGAATGTAGGAAGGCAGCGCCTCGGCCCACTCGGCGGTCACATCGGCGCTCTCGGCGGGCGGCACGGCCGGGAAATCGTCGCGGTAGGGCTGGTAATCCGGGTATGGCGGCTGCGCGGCATAGGGCTCCTGCAAAGCCTGACCGTTGCGATACACAACGCCGTCGCTGAGGTGAATACGGTCGCCGGGAATGCCCATGACCCGTTTGACCAGGAAGAGATGCTCGCCGTTGGGCTCGAGGGTCGGCTTGTAAAAGACGACGATGTCGCCACGCTGAACGTTGCGGTGGTAGATGAATGGCGCCCAGGACGCTGACGGCGCCAGGGT
>DASSKX010000080.1:0-6248 GCA_035689925.1 Acidobacteriaceae bacterium | reverse complement strand
GACCCGCGTCAGCGCAGTCTTCGGATCGTTCCGTTGCAGCGTGGTCAGATCAGCAGCATAAGCGCTGATATTTTGTTTGGAGTCGAGTTGTTCGGCTCGCTGGAAGTCTGCCTCTGCCTTGTCATAGTCGGCCAGCTGTGCGTACAGAACGCCGCGCGACAGGAAGAGAGAAGCATTGTCGGGAATATGCTCGATCCCGGCGTTCAGCATGCTGATTCCCACCTGAAAGGAGTCATGCGTCATGCTGAGCAGCGCAAAGAGGACATAATTTGTCGGATCGGACGGATTCACCACAATGGCCTGACGCTGCAGCGCGACAGCCCGCGGAGTATTCCCGGTTGCCTCGTACGCCTGGGACGCCAGACTCAGAATATCGGCGTCATTCTGATCCGCAGTTAGAAGCGGCTCCAATACCTTGACAGCTTCGTCGCTCTGGTGCTCAGAGACAAGAAGCACCGCAAGGTCATAAATCGGATACGAACTCCCGGGGAGAAGCGGGATGAGCTGACGAAAGATGGGAATCGCGTCCGCGCTGCGGCCGAGCCGGAAGAGGCAATAGCCATAGGCTTCCAGTGAGCCAGGATGCTTCGCGATGGCTTCTTTGCTGGCCTCGAAGTGAGGCACTGCCGTTCGGCAATGGCCGGCGCGCTGCTCGAGGGTGGCCAGCATTTCATGTGCGGTTGCATCACCCGAATCGGACTTCAGCAGCCTCTCCAGCAGAGGAACTGCACGCCGGTCGCCGGTTTTGTACAGAACTTCTATTTCACCTCTGAGCGCGGGAACATACGCCGGCGAAATGCGAACCGCGCGGTCGAACGCCACGAGTGCCCCACGATCGTTACCCTGCAGTCCAAGGCATATTCCCTGCAGCGTCCAGAGCCTGACGTCGCCTGGAGTTTTGGCCAGTGCCGTCTTGAGCGCAGTCTGCGCCTGGTCATAGTCCTGCGAGCGGATCATCGACTCGATAGACGCGACGGATCCTGATGTGTTCTGAGCCTGAGAGAACAGCGCGAACGCCAGGGCGAATCCCGCGATCAATCTAAAGCCAAGCATGCGAGATGAACTCCGGCGTGGTGACTTGCCCACGCAGTGCGGCGCCGGCATTCTGCGCTTCGAGAATGTGAATCGATTCCGCAGCGCTGATCTGCATTGCACCTCGTGCATCGCTCATGGACATGGTGATTTGCTGCAAGATACACCGGTTATACCTTTCCCTTCCGTAATGGTGAAGATTTGGTCCACAGCGGGAAGCTTGATCTTTTCAACCGCCCCCGACGGCCAGTGGATTTCGGCCGTGCCCGACTCGGTCGAGTCGCCCACCCCGAAATGCGGGCGCTGATCGTTCGACGAAATATAGCTTCCCCCGCTCATCACATCCTCCCGCTGGCGAATCCCGTTCGCGGTGAGATAAACAGTGGCGCCAACGGCGTCGCGAGGGCTCCGCGCTCCGCCCACCAGCCTGAGTTCCACCCAATGGTGATGGTCTGGATTGACATTCTTCAGCAACACCGGGGTGCCGTCGACTGGATTGATCACAACATCGATTTTGCCGTCGTTGAACAGATCGCCAAACGCGGCGCCACGCCCCGGCGTGATCACAGCGAGCCCCGATCCCTTCACAGGCGGTACATAGTCGAATTTGCCGTGGTGGTTGTTATGAAACAGCAACGGCCGCTCCGCATAAGTCGTTCCCCAGTCATGCTCGTCAACCTGCGGATAGACGTGGCCGTTGATCATCATCAGGTCTTTCCAGCCATCGTTGTCGTAGTCGATGATGCCGTCACCCCAGCCCACAAACGGAACAGCGGCCTGCGCAATGCCCGATTCACGGGAAACGTCCGTGAAGCTGGCATTCCCGTCGTTGCGATAGAGTGCCTTGTAGTCGTCGGAAAAATCCGTATCCAGAACATCAACGCGGCCGTTGTTCATGTAATCGCCGACCGCCAGTCCCATCGACGCAATCTCACGGCCATCGAAGTTAAAGGCAAATCCGGAAATATAACTCTGGTCATCGAATGTGCCGTTTCCTTTGTTGATGTACAGATAGTTGCGCTCTGAATCATTCGCGACCAGGAGATCAACCTTACCGTCGTTGTTTACGTCGACGAAGATTGCTGTGAAGCCATAGAACCGGTCGGCATCGGACACCCCCGCATGCGCGCTGACATCGGTGAAGGTCCCGTCGCCATTGTTATGAAAGAGATGGTCCGGCTCGCCGGGCAGTCCGCGCGGTCCGCACATCACCGGGACGCCGCGCATCTGGCAGTTTGCCGTGGAAGCCGTACCATCTTCGGAGCTCGGCTGATTGCCGAGGTCGTAATGCACGTAGCCCGAGACGAAGAGATCCAGCCGCCCATCACCGTCATAGTCGCCCCACGTCGCACCCTTGGACCAGTTGCCGAGAATTACGCCTGCCTTGTCGGCAACATCGGTAAAGGTTCCGTCGTGGTTGTTGTGATAAAGACGGTTCCTGCCAAAATTCGCGACGAAGATATCCGGCCAGCCGTCATTATCGTAATCGGCGATGGCCACACCAAATCCCCAGCGGTCGTTGGTGACTCCGGCCGGTGCCGCAACGTCGGTGAAGGTGCCGTCGTGATTGTTGTGGAACAGGGCGGCATGCGGTGGCTCTCGCTTTCCGCTGATTGCGTCGTACGTCGAGCCGTTCACGAGGTAAATATCAAGCCAGCCGTCGTTATCGTAATCAATCAGGCCAACGCCGGAGCCGTCAGTTTCGAGGATGTACTTTTTCTGGCGCGTTCCCATTTCATGACGCCAGCCGGAGAGCCCAGCAGCCTGCGTAACGTCCTCGAAAACTACGGTTCCTTTCTCGACGAAGCCGCCCGCGGTGATGGGCCGCCGGTCTTTGTCGTAAACAGGCGCGAATACGCCTGCTGAGGCAATGCCTCCATTCATTCCGGTTTGCGCCGGCTGAGCAGGCTTTTGCACCTGAGGCAACACGGGTCCGACGAGGTACATGCATAGTACGCCGCAGATCAGCCCGCGCATACGCAGGAGAACTTTTTCAGCCATTCAGGACGATCCCTGAGCTGCATCATAGCGGCACGCCGCGGCTCGTTGATCTGGTTTTTCCTGCGCAGATTACCAGGTGTACCGCGCGATCACATGGGGTGGCCCCGCCACCGCATCGGTCACCGTGGTCTCCAGCAGGATCTGCAGATTCCGGTTCTGCCAGTGAGCGGGAGCATTGGCCAGCCCCTCTTCAAGGTAGCGCGCCGAAGAGACAAACTCGCCCGCGGCCTGTGTGCCTCGCGGTCCGATTCCCGCCACGGTGACGGTGAACTGTCCAGTCTTGGAGTCAATCAGCCGGCTGACCACCGCGAAGTCTTTCACCGTCTCGCCGGCTGCGCCGAGCCTTGTGGTCCACACTTTGCCTCCGGGAGCCTGCTCGCGGATCATGTACTCTCCGCGATCCCAAACGAAGGCAAAGTGCAAGTTCGATGCGAGTTGCATCGTCCACTTATTGTTAAAGCCGCCGATGACCACGGCAGGAAAGTCGCGAAGGTCCTCATACGTGGCGGCGGCGCCGATGCGCAGCTGGCTCGGCCGGTCCAGCTTTCCAAAGAGCCCTGACAGGGCGATCGCAACGGACGCGTCGCCGGCGGGAACAATTTCAGGGTCATCATTCTGACCGGTGCCGGGAGTGGTCAGTGTCTCGTTGCCCTCAGCACGATCCGCAGAAAAACTCTGGGGACCTGTGTCGGAGGAACCCCTTCGGACGTTGGCAATACAAATGAGGATCGGCTGGTGACTGGCTGCAGCAGGTCCCCAAAATTGCTCGAGAATGCTCTTCGGGACGTCTGCTCGACGCAGCGAGTTCAGCGCGGCTACGCCGGCGAAGACAACAACGGCCGTGAAGACCAGGAGCCAAGCTGCTCTGACGTATGACTTCGACCGCGACGCGGGATGCGCTGCCAAAATCCCCGGGTGTGTTTCGGGCTCAGCAAGCTTCGCGGCCGGCCCCGTGTGAAACACTGGGCAGTACGAACCCACCGGCAGCTCGATGCGCAACGGCGATGCGTTTGGCGTCGACTGGTAATAGCGTTCGAGGCGTCGGCGAACTTCTCCGGCCTGAACCCGCACGACGGGATCCTCGCCCGTGGCGTAGCCGGCCGGTCGCTTGAACAATTCGGATCCGATGACACGTTCCTTCAGCCGGTCAGTATGCCCTTCAAGCTTGTTGAGAACCACATAGCGTAGGAACTGCTTGCAGCGGCCCGCACTCCTGAAGTATGGGCTGGACAGGATGCTGTCCAGTTCCCGAATCACATCGCCGCTGTCCCATTCCCCGTGATCAGCCGGGCTGTGATCGGCTTCGCTGTTCCTCGGCGACTCAAGAAGTGATCTCATGAATCCACCCACACCGCGGCGGCCTCGGTTCAGTTCTGCAGGATGCCTTCGCCGCCAATCGCAACGCCGAAGATCGGGGCAGCGATCGCCTGAGGAATGGCCAGAGCTGAAGGGGTGCAGCGTGCAGCGGTAGTTCCCGTCAGTCCCTGCTCTTCACCATGGCGAGCGGCAGCCGGTAACCGTTTTCATGTGGAGTCCAAGTAAACCAACCACGCGAATGGTTGTCAAGCACCGGAACCGCAGATCAGAAATGCCACCGCCGCGACCCACCGGGAACCGCCCGACCCCTCAGCCAACGACTCGCGGCTCCTATTTATGCACACGAGTTAAGCGACTCCAAGCGACTGACCATCAGCTATTTACCTCATGATGCTAACAGTAAGAACACCGTGTTTTACTTGCGATCTCATCGTGTGAAGGTCCACCTTTCGGCCGATACGGCAAGAACCCTTCCGATGGAGTCTGCCAAATGGCGCCCCTTCCATTCCAGAGGTGCGCGGCTGTGTATCGGGTTCGCTGCAGCGATCGGACGCCAGCGAAAAGAAAGAGAAGCCAGCAACGGAGCACTCGGCGGTTCCTCACATCGGCCGCCGGCCAGCCCATTGCTATACGTTCCTGTGACTGTCACCGCAGAAGAGGCTCGGATCGTTTAGGGGAGGCCAACCTATATGAAGCAGTGGACACGCATCTCCATTTCCCTTTTGCTGCTGTTCGCTCTCGCGGGGGCAAGAGCCTTCGCCCAATTCTCCAGCGGCATCGATGGCATCGTGCACGACAGCAGCGGAGCCGTCATAGCAAATGCCAAAGTCATCGTCACCGACGTCAGGCTCGGCGTTTCCAGGACTGTTCAGTCCGGACAGGATGGCTACTTTCGTGTCGACGGCATCGCCGCCTCCACGTACTCCGTTACGGTGGAAATGTCCGGCTTCCAGACCTGGAAGCAGGATGGACTGGCTCTGCAGATCGCCCAAATCCGCACCATCGCGCCCGAATTGAAGGTGGGTGCGGTCACCACGAATGTGGAGGTCTCCGCAAGCGCGGCCGCAATCGATCTCGAAACGCCTACAACCGGGTCGATCATCTCCAATGAGACCCTGCAGTCGACGCCGCTGCCTGGCGAGAACATCTACGGCCTCGCCTCCCTGGCGCCCGGCATGACCGGCGGCGGCGTCACCACGGCCGGCAACGACAACTACACCAACGAGTACGCGATCAACATCAACGCGGCTGGGCTGCGCCAGGAAGAGAACGGCTATCAGATCGACGACGGCTACACGAACACGCCGTCGCGCGGCGGCGGCACATCGATCTCACCCAATCCTGAGATCGTTCAGTCGATGAACGTCCGGACCAATGACTTCGACGCCCAAAAAGGACGGAATGGCGGCGCCACCGTCGATGTCTACACCATCTCCGGCTCGAATCAGTTCCACGGAACCATCGACTACGACTTCACCAACGCTGCGCTCAGCGCGAAAACTCACTTCCAGAAGACGGTCCCGCAGTTCACGCGGAATGAGATGGGCGCCACCCTGGGCGGCCCGGCGATCAAAAACAAGCTCTTCTGGTTCGGCGCCATCGATGTGCTCCGTTCGAGCAATCCCAACAGCTACACCGCCACGGTAGAAACGCAGGACTTCTACAACTGGGCCAAGGCGAACGCAAGCAACACCATCGGCTACCAGATCCTCACCATGGCGCCTCCGCAACACTACGCTACCACGGGGTTGGTCTCCGTGGGCCAGTACGAGACATCGACGCCCGGCTACTTTGCGCCTCCGGCAGGTATCCCGGCTGGCATGAACATTATCGGGACGATCCCTGTTAGTTACAGCGCCACCAAAACGGATATCAGTGGAGCTTCCGCGTTGACGACT
>DASSKX010000079.1:0-8843 GCA_035689925.1 Acidobacteriaceae bacterium | reverse complement strand
TCTGAAGCCCGTTGGGAGCGTCCAGGAGTAAATTCCCGGGCGGATTTCTTATGCCTACATGGATGAAAGCATCTCTGGCGTTTGCGGGCGTGGCGATCCTGGCAGCACAGATCGTGCGCCCGCCGCGGACGAATCCTCCGGAGCAGCCGGGGCACAGCATACACGCTGTCGCCCCGGTGACTCCGGAGGTCGCCGGAATTCTGAATCGCTCGTGCAACGACTGCCACTCGAACTCGACCGTCTGGCCCTGGTACAGCCACGTGGCGCCGGCTTCCTGGCTGGTCGCGCTGGACGTGCATCGCGGGCGCAAGGCCATGAATCTGTCGGAGTGGACGAGCTATCCGCCAAAACAGCAGCGCGAACTGCTGCAGGAAGCCTGCCAGGAAGCTGCGAAAGGCGAGATGCCGGAGGCGCAGTATGTGGCGATACACCGCAACGCAAAGCTGAGCTTTGCCGATCGCCAGCTGCTTTGTAACTGGGCGTACAACAACGCTGGTGCGACGTCTTCGGAACGGGCGGGGGAGTAGCGGGCTGGCGCCTCAGTGCAGGGGCACGGGTGGAAGCGAGGACGCGATCGTGGCGGCGATCCGCGCGCGCCGGCCGTGTTCGATAGCGCTCCGCAGACTGGCCAGGAACTGATCCGCGTCGACGCCCTCGGAGAGCCGGCGGTCCCATGGGCTGAGGCCGTCGTCCTCAATTGAATCCGAGATGAGCAGCAGGGGAATGTCGCGGCGCACGGTGCGTATCACCTCCGCCAGCAGGCCACTGGTCACATACGGCAGATGGAAGTTGAGAATGACGGCGTCGAAGCTTTCGCGGGAGAACGAACGCAGCGCGGCGGCCGGAGAATCGGTCGCGGTCACGCAATAACCGGCGTCCTCCAGCGTGGCGCACCATTCGGCGAGATTCTGCCAGTCGTCGTCAACGTACAGAACCGAGCGAGCGGACTGCTCGGAATCCCGAAACGGAACCCATGCGAGTGGAACCGCGGCAGAAGTCATTCGAGGTAGAGCGGGCATGGAAGCCTCCTGCTTGCCGGCGATCTTTTCGCAAATGCTGTCGCCGGTGCCGAAGCGTAGTGCACGTTGTGGACCAGAGTGGGGGCGGACCTCGGATTTAATTGCGTCCTGGCGTGAGCGCCCTGGACGAGTGGCATCGACGCAGCTCATTGGCAACGCGAGCAATTTGCAACTGTGCAACGGAGCATCCGTACAGTGACTTTCGAGTCACTCAGTTACCTGCGGTGCTGTATAGGGTTAGTACAACGTTACAACTTCTGCGGGATTTTGAGCCGGTGCCTGACTGGTTAAGTTGGGGACGGGGGCCGACACGTAGCAGCCGTCACGGTGTCCTCCCCATTGTCTGGTGCCGGTGATGAGATCGAAAAATATGCGCCGCATCATGGCGGTGTTTGGCTGGATTCTTTATTGCCTTGGTTGGGTTCGAATTTTTCAGATAACTCCGCGACGGGAACCAGCGACGTTCGCGTTGTTCCTGACCAGTGCAGCCATCATTCTCGTCGTGATCGTGCGGAGCTGGGTCGCCCACAACAAGCGGCTGGCTTCCCGCGGAAAGCGCGGACGGTTGACCCGTTACACGCCGCCGGCTTACTCCCACGACCATCTCGGACGGACTCTCATCTTCGATGCGAACCTGGGATCTGCCCGGGAAGTGATGATTACTGTCGCCAAAGACAACAAGATGTACCGCGCCGCGACGAGCACGGAGAAGCCGGTGCGGCCGCGAGACAACTATGTTGAAGCAGGCGTGAAGGCGTAGCGGTGGACGTTCAGAGCATATTCAGGTTGGTATGGCCGGTTCTCAGTACCATTGACCACTCGCATCTCTACACGGGCGCTCTTGTGTTTTATGGGCTGTACCCGATTGCGATGAGCTGGTTCTGGATCACCCTGTCGATTTCGTTTCGCCGTCGGCAGGAAGAGAAACCGGTGGTGATCGAGGGCGAACTGCCAATGGTGTCGGTGGTTGTGCCCTGCTATGCCGAAGAGGCCACCCTTAAAGAAACCGTCGACGCGCTGCTTGCGATGGATTACCCAAAGTTTGAGGTGATCCTCGTCAACGACTGCTCTCCTGACGGGACCGCAGCCGTGGCGCGATCCTTCCTCGCCGATCCGCGCGTTCGGCTTCTGAACAAGACGCTGAACGAAGGCAAAGCGATGGGCCTGAACGACGCCCTGCCCTTGTGCAGGGGAGAGATTCTCCTCATCGTCGACGCGGACATCATCGTGACGCCGGAGATCCTGCGGCATATGGTTCCGCACTTCCTGGGAACGCGGGTGGCGGCCGTCACCGGCAATCCTCGCGTGCGCAATCGCACCTCTCTGCTCCAGCACCTGCAGGCCATCGAATTTGCTTCGATCGTCTCCATGCAGCGGCGGGCACAGCGCGTGCTGGGCCGCATTCTGACGGTATCGGGCGCGGTGGTCGCCGTCCGCCGGACCGCACTGCTGGATCTGGGCGGCTTCTCTCCGCAGATGGCCACCGAGGACATGGACATGACCTGGCGGCTGCAGATGCACTTCTGGGATGTGCGCTATGAGCCGCGCGCGGTGGTCTGGATGCAGGTGCCTCTGAATCTGAAGGACCTGTGGAAGCAGCGCCGGCGGTGGACCCGCGGACTGGCGCAGGCAATCCGGCGTCATCGCGCCATTCCGTTTCACTGGAAGATGCGGCGCATGTGGCCGATCTTCTATGAGTCCTGCGCGTCCATCCTGTGGGCCTACACCTTTGTTCTGATGACGACTTACTGGGTGGTTTGTAAGAGCGTGGGTTATGCTCCGCGCGGCGCATCTCCAATTCCTAACTTCTGGGGAATGATGATTGCGACCACCTGCATTGCGCAGTTACTCATTGGCGCCTATATGGATCGTAAGTACGATCCCGAGATTTTCTCGTCGATTCCTGCTTCAGTATTTTATCCCATCATTTACTGGATGATGATGGCAGTTATCACCTTCACTTATACGTTGCCTGCATTGCTGCGGAAGCCGCCCAAGGTGCAGACGTGGCGTATTCGGCGCCGGTTGGCATGATGTCCGTGTATTCATCTGACGTACTCGAAGTGCGGAAGCCGGGAAACTCGCATTGGTCCCGGCGGACGATGCTGCCGATGTTGCTGATCGGCTTTGGTCTCGCTGCCGGCGTGTGCGCCGCACAGTCTTCGGAGATGCTGATCTCGTCGGAGCGCGAAGCTGCGGTGGCCCAGGCGCGCGCCGGGGATGCGCAGGGCGCGCTGACGATCCTGCGCAGGCTGCTCGATCAGGATCCGGAGAACCGCCGGTTGCTGGCCGACGCGACCATTATTGCCGGCTGGGCCGGGGACGATTCCTATGCGCTCGAGTTGTACAAACGGCCCTCGACTCCGCGGAATGATATTGATGTTGTCTCCGCCGCAGCGCATTCGGCGCGCAACCTGCACCAATACGATGAGGCGCTCGACCTGTACCGCCAGGCCGCGGTGCTGCGCCCCGATCGGTGGCAGGCGCTTCTTGGCCAGGCGATGGTGCTGACCGACAAGGGCGATACGAAACAGGCGCGCGCTCTCCTGAGCCCGATTCTGAAGGATCATGCGGACGACCTCGAGGTGGAAGCCGGCGAGGCGTATCTGTGCATGCGCGAGGGCGACTACACATGCGTCATCCGCGTGGATCAGCGGCGGAGCGCGCAGATGCCGCAGGCCTCAGCGGGTGTGCAGAACGAGATGGCGCTGGCGCTGGCGCGAGTCGGCGCGAATGGACTGGCGGTGGAGAACTGGCACGGCGCTGATCCGCAGGAGGGTCTGCGCTTAAAGGCGGACCTCGGAGCGGAGCGGGTCCGATGGGCGGAAGCCGATCGCACCTGGGCCGAACGAAAGATGGATGCCAGCGAGGCCGTTGCGCTGCTCGAGCCCGTGATCGCAGGAACGAAGCCCGGCGATCCGCTGTGGAAGCAGGCGCAGGCCGACCGGTTGCTGGCGCTTGCCGATCTGAACCGCCATGCGGACGTGGTCAGCTCGTTCGAGCGCCTGCAGCAGCAGAAGGCCGAGCTTCCCGATTACGCGGTCATCCGGGTGGCGGATTCCTATCTGGCGATGCGCAAGCCGGGACGAGCCGAGGCTCTGTACCGCAATCTCGAAAAGCGCATGCAGCGGGATCATGATTTGTGGTCCGGACTGGCGTACTCACAGTTTGAGCAGGAGCGCATCGGGCCGGCCTACTCGACGATCGATCGTGCGTGGAGCGATGCGCCGCAGGTGCTGCAGGCAGCAAATCTGCACGTTCCACAGATGAACAAGTGGAATACCGACTTTGGATTGCAGGCCGCCGAAATGCGCGGTTATGCCGGCCAGTTTTCGCAGGAGCAGAAGCGGCTCGTCGCGATGCTGGAGGCGGCGCCTGCGAATCCCGATTTGCATCGCGCGCTGGCGATGAATTATCTGGACCGCGGATGGCCGGGCAGAGCCGCGCGGCAGGAACAGATTGCCAACAGCTTTGAGCAGCCGGATGAGCTGCCGGTCGTCGCCGACGCACAGATTCTCGAACAGGGCGGGCGCCGCGATGCCGCAGACGCCATGCTGCGACCGCTGCTGACGCGCGACGGAACGAATGCCGCGATGATTCGCTATCTCCGGGATCGCGCGATTGCACGCGGATGGCAGGGTGAGGTGCATGGCGGATTCGAGCGATCGAGCGGAAAATTCATCGGCACGAACGAGACGTCGGAAGCGCACCTTTATTCCCCGCTGCTCGACAATCGCTGGCGGATGTACCTGCACGGCTGGGGCGATCACGGACAGTTCCACGCAGGCGAAACCTGGCGGTCGCGAGGCGCGCTGGGCATGAGCTTCGATTACGCGCGGCAGCAACTGTGGGCCGAAGCGGGAGCGGACCAGAATCCGGCAGGCGCGAAGCTGGGCGTCGCGGCGGGTGCGGACTTGTCGTTCGGCGACCACTGGACGCTCGGCCTGACCGGCGACACTGACGATCTGAGCCAGGTGCAGATGATCGCATCGCTCAATGACATTCATGCGCGCAGCGGGAATGCCCGCCTGCAGTGGCGCGCGAGCGATCTGGCTGAGGTTGGGGTGGGCTACGGACGCCAGCTGTTTACCGATGGCAACCAGCGCACCATCGTCTCCGGCACATGGGATCAGCGGGCGTGGACAACGCCGCACTTCCAGATGATCCTGAGCCCGCAGGTGTGGACGTCGTGGAACTCGCGCGACGAGACGCGGATCTACTACAACCCGAAGCACGATCTGTCGGCCGGTGCCGCTGGGACGCTGCGCTGGGTCACGTGGCGGCGCTACGAGCGCAATTTCACGCAGCAGCTTACCGTGTTCGGCGCGCCCTACTGGCAGCAGAATTACGGAACGGGGTACGCCGTCAACAGCACCTATCAGCAGGACTGGGCGTTCACCCGCCGGTTCGGAGCTTTCGGCAAAGTGACCTGGAACAGCCAGCCGTACGACGGCAAAAACGAGCCCTACACCGACGTGACGTTCGGCCTCAGTTGGGGGATTCGATGAGAAAACAGCTTGCACTCGCGGCTCTCGCGCTGCTTTCTCTGGCCGGCTGCACCGCTGCTCACGCTCAGTCCGACTATGTCGCGGTGCTCTGCTATCACGACGTGCGCGACGATGTGGGCGCGACGCCGATCCCGGTGCGGCAACGGGTCGACACGCGCATCGAGATCACGCCGGACGCCAGCCGCTTCGATCCCGACCAGTACGCCATCAGCACGCGCAACCTGGCCTCGCAGTTTGACTGGCTCCGCGCGCATGGTTATCACGTCATCAGCCTGGAGCAGCTGATCGATGCGCGGCAGGGGCGGAGCAAGCTGCCGCAGAACCCGGTGCTGCTCACATTCGACGATGGGCTGCGCAGCGTCTACACAAAGGTCTTTCCGCTGCTGCAGGCGTATCAGTATCACGCCGTGGTCGCCGTCGTGGGGGCGTGGGCTGATCTTCCGGAGAACGGTTCGGTCGATTACGGCTATCGGCCTTTTACCCGGGATGACTTCGCGAGCTGGGATCAGCTGCGCGAGATGCAGAACAGCGGCCTCGTGGAGATTGCTTCGCACAGCTACGATCTGCACCATGGCATCGCTGCGAATCCGCAGGGAAACGCAATTCCTGCCGCCGTTGCGGACAGCTGGGATGCGAGCCAGAAGCGGTATGAATCCAGCGAGGAGTATGCCGCACGCATCCGTGAGGACCTGAGCCGCAGCTCCGACGAGATTCGCGAGAAGCTGGGCCGTGCGCCGCGCGCGATCATGTGGCCTTACGGCGCGTATACGCAGGTGTCGCAGCAAATCGCGGAATCGCTCGGGATGATCAGCAGCTTTACGCTGGGCCTGCCGGTGACCTTTCCAACGCCGCCGTTCGGCGTGAACGACCTGGCTGCCATCCCTCGTTTCGTTTTCCAGAGCAATTCGACCGTCGCTGACATGGTCTATGCGCTCGAGCATCGGCGGCTCCGCCGCAATATCCGCGCCGTGCAGGTGGATCTGGATTACGTGTACGACCCGGATCCGGCGCAGCAGGAGCGCAATCTGGGCCAGCTGCTCGATCGGATCCAGAAGCTGCACCCGAACCAGGTTTGGCTGCAGGCCTATGCCGATCCGGATGGCAGTGGCGCGCCGTCGTCCGTGTATTTCCCGAACCGCGAGCTTCCCGTGCGCTCCGACTTGTTCTCGCGCGCCGCGTGGCAGCTGCGGACGCGGTGCGGCGTCGAAGTCTACGCGTGGATGCCGGTTCTGGCCTGGAAATTGCCGGATCAGACGCTGCAGAAGGAACTCGAGATCCAGTCGAAACCAGGCGTTCGCTTCGACCCGCCGGTGCGGCTGAATCCGTTCCTGCCGCGCACGCGGGAGATCGTGGGCAATCTCTATGAAGATGTGAGCCGCTCGGCGCCCATCGCCGGTGTGCTCTTCAGCGACGATGCGGTGCTACGTGACACGGACCTGCTGGGCAACGATGCACCGGCTCCGGGTTCCCCGCGCACCATGGCGCTCATCAACTTTACCGATGAGCTGGCCACGCGCGTGCGGCGGTGGAATCCGGAGATCGCAACCGTGCGCAACCTGTTTGCTGAGCCGGTGCTGAATCCATCAGCTGAGTCCTGGTACGCGCAGTCGCTCCCGGCCTTTCTGGAGCACTACAGCACGGTGGCGCTGATGGCGATGCCCGACATGGAACATGCCCACAATTCCGGACGCTGGCTGTCTCGGCTCGAAGATCGCGTGGATGCCGTCCCGAACGGTACCCGCAAGACCATCTACGAACTGCAGACGGTGAGCTGGCGGCGCAAGCAGCCCGTCGACACGGGCGCGCTCACAAAAGAAATGCGGCAGCTGCAGCAGTCCGGCGCCTTGCATCTTGCGTATTATCCGGACGACTTTGCCCGCAATAATCCCAATCTCGGCAAGCTGATTCCGGCGTTCTCGGCTGCTGTGTATCCCGGCGGGCAGTAGCCCAGCCGCCTCGCGCAGCGCGGCCCGCTCACCCGGGCCGCCGCACCATTCCCAGAATTGATCTCCACACCGGCGCTTCTGCAGCCACAGCGAAGCACTGAGAGCAGGCCAATCTGCAGGCCGAGTCCCGCATAATTCTGCGCTGGTCGCCCGGCAATGCGCACCCCTAACTCCCCTGCGTTCAGTCTGCTCCGGCGCCTTCCTCGCAGCCCCACCCGGGCTGGCGGCATTCTTTATGAAATCCTCATAGGCCGCATGGTCTCCTGCAGGCACCGGAGCCAACCAGCCGCACGTTGCGTTCAACGCGGGGGCTCCGCCGAAACGCCCTTTCGCCGCACACCAGACATTCTGCAACGGAGACACAGCCGGATGAGCACCAAAGCCCTGCTCCTGGAAAGCCTCACTTTTGGATGCTTTGCCATCGCGTGTTTTCGCCAGCTGCCTGCGTTCGCGGCAAGCCTCTCGCCGGCTGTTGCATTGACAGTCGCGGCGCAACTTGTCTTCGTTTTCACGCTAACAATCGGGCGGACTCCGGCTCCAGCCCGAAAGAACTGCACGTAATCGGGTAACTCGCTCCAGCATCTGCGGCGCCTCCGCAATCGAGACAGCGATAGCCGAGGATCAACACAACCCTTCAATACTCTTCCGGGAGGAAACGCGATGGCAGCAACGAAACAACAGGATCAGGGCTTCGAGCGAACCCCGAAAGGGAAACGCGGAATGAGATTCCTGAGACGGAGGGATTCCCTGAGCTTCGGTCAGAAGGTATCGAGACTCGCCACACGCCTGCGGGAAAAAGAGTGGCAGCGTTACGGCGCCACCTTGCTTGCCGGCAAAGTGAGCGGCGTTGCAATCACCCTGCTGATCATGTCCTGCATCGGCAGCCTCTTCTTCGCCAAAGTCTATGCGGCGGACACGGTGATGAAGGCCGCCGACGTGGTGAACCCGGTGAACACGGCATGGACGCTGATCGCGGCCTTCCTCGTGTTTGGCATGCAGGTTGGCTTCACCATGCTGGAGGCCGGCTTCTGCAGATCGCGTGAAACGGTCAACGTTCTGATGGAATGCATCGTCGACACGTGTCTGTGCGGCCTGCTGTTCTACGCGATCGGCTTTGCTTTCATGTTCAGCCACGGCAACGGTTTCATCGGGTACCACTGGTTCTTCCTGCAGGGTACGCCGGAGACATACGAGTCCACGGGAGTCGCCTTCCTCGCTGTCTGGATCTTTCAGTTCGCCTTTGCCGACACCTGCTCCACCATCACCTCCGGCGCCATGATCGGCCGTACCGGATTCGTCGGCGACCTGCTCTACTCGCTCGGTGTCTCCGGGTTTATATATCCCATCATCGGGCACTGGGCATGGGGGCC
>DASSKX010000078.1:0-2359 GCA_035689925.1 Acidobacteriaceae bacterium | reverse complement strand
CCGTCGGCGGGGACCGATCTGGTGCTGCAGTTCGGGCAGGAGGAATTCCTGGCGCGCTGGCGCAATTATCAGGCGCATGTGGCGCAGTGGCGGCAGCAGTATCCGAATCTGGTCGGCGTGGATTTGCGGTATGAGCACCAGGTGGTGCTGAAGCTGGGCCCGAAGGCTGAAGCGCCGTCAGATGCTGCGGCGAGTCCGGCGGCGAATCCGGCTCTGGCGCCTGCGGCAAAGAGGCCGGCGGTGGCAGCACATCCAGCGAAGGCGAAGAGAACGGCCGCGAAGGCGAGGCCGGCAACCAGGACCCATGGCCAGGCGAGCAGGCACGCCGGGCGAGGAGCGCGATGAGCAGCCAGCAACCCGAGAACATCCTTGCGGTTCTGGACATGGGCAGCTCGAAAGTACGCGTCCTCATTGCCGAAATTCATGAAGGCGCACTGCGGTATCGGGGTCACGGAGTGGCCGATGCGGCGGGCATGCGCAAGGGGCTGATTGCAGACCTGAAGCCGGCGGCGGGGGCGATCAACGTTGCTGCCGTGATGGCGGAGGAGCGCGCGCAGACGAATATTGAGCGCTGCGTGATGGCCGTGGGCGGTCCGCACATTCGCGGCGTGAACAGCCGCGGCGGGATCAGTTTGGGGACGCGGCTCCGGGAGATTTCCCGGGAAGACGTTCGTGCGGCGGTCGATCGGGCGCGGTCGATTTCGCTGCCGGCCGATCGCGAGGTGCTGCACCTGCTGCCGCAGCAGTTCATCCTCGACGAGCAGCCGGGGATCTTCGATCCGGTGGGCATGGTGGGGAATCGGCTCGAGGTGAATCTGCACATCGCGACGAGTTCGGCGAGCGCGCAGCAGAGCCTGGTGACCTGCGCGAACAAGGCCGGGCTGGAAGTGACGGAGACGGTGTTCGAGGGAATTGCCGCGGCGGAGGCGACGCTGTCCGCCGACGAGCGCGAGCTGGGCGTGTGCCTGATGGATATCGGGGCGTCGACTTCGGAGCTGGTGGTGTTCTTCGAGGGCTCGGTGGCGCACACGTCGGTGGTGCCGATTGGCGGAGACCACTTCACGAACGATTTGGCGGTGGGGCTGCACTGCACGCCTCCGGAGGCGGAATGGCTGAAGTGCAACTTCGGACATGCCGTGGTGACGGCGGTTCCGCAGAATAACGAGATTGAGGTGACGGGGCTGCCTGGGCATGAGCCGCGGCTCGTACGCCAGAGGTTCATCAGCGAGGTTCTGGAGCCGCGGGCGCGCGAGCTGTTCCAGTTGCTGCGCGACAACCTGCGCCAGGGCGGCGTGCTGGAGGCGCTGGGCGCGGGCTGCGTGCTGACCGGCGGCGGCGCTCGGATGCCGGGCTTGCTGGATACGGCGGAGAGCCTGCTGCGCGTGCCGGCGCGGATCGCGTCGCCGGTGCCGCTGTCGCATATGCCGCACGAACTGGCGGCGCCGGAGTTTTCAGTTCTGATCGGATCGCTTTTGTATGCCCACCGCACCAGCGTGACCCGTGCGGAGGAAAACCAGGGTCTGCGCGCCAAGCTGCGCGCCATCTTCGCAGGGAGTATTTAGCTATGGAACCGATGAGCCAGCCCGAAGACATCCGCATTGAATACCTCGACGAAATTCCCCGTGGCGCCAGGATCAAGGTCATCGGTGTGGGCGGAGGCGGCGGGAACGCCGTGAACCGCATGATCGCCGCCAACATGGAAGGCGTGGAATTCATCGCCGCCAACACGGACCGGCAGGCGCTGCACCTGTCGCAGGCGTCGATCAAGATTCAGCTGGGCGTGAAGCTGACGAATGGGCTGGGCGCGGGCGCGAATCCGGACGTGGGCCGCAGGGCGGCGCTTGAGGATTCGGAGAAGATCATCGAGGCGCTCGAGGGCGCGGACATGGTCTTTGTGACGGCGGGACTGGGCGGCGGCACGGGAACCGGCGCGGCTCCGGTGATCGCGTCGCTGGCGAGCGAGATGGGCGCGCTGACGGTGGCCGTGATCACGCGGCCCTTTGCCTTCGAAGGCAAGCGGCGCATGATGCAGGCCGAGCGCGGCATGCAGGAACTACTCGACAGCGTGGACACGATGATCGTGATCCCGAACGAGAAGCTACTGGCGGTGGCGAAGGATGCGGGCTTCTTTGAGTCGTTCCGGATCGCCGACGATGTGCTGCGCCAGGGCGTGCAGGGCATTTCGGACATCATCACGATTCCGGGTGTCATCAATCGCGACTTCGCCGACGTGAAGACGACGATGGCCGGCATGGGCTATGCGGTGATGGGGACGGCGGTGCGTTCCGGGCAGAACCGCGCGGTCGAGGCTGCGATGGCCGCGATGGCTTCGCCGTTGCTGGAGTCCGGCGCCATCGAT
>DASSKX010000077.1:0-2407 GCA_035689925.1 Acidobacteriaceae bacterium | reverse complement strand
CAGATGAACGTGCTGGCACAGCCGAATCATCGGTATCGGCTTTCCATGGTGGCGTGGGATAACCAGGAGAGGACGCTGGCGCGCTTCTCCTCCGCCTGCATGCCGCAGTTGTCGACGTTCGCGCCGGATCTGGTGATGGTTCGCACGTGCGAGAAGACGTATGGTGCGCCGGAAATCCGCGTTTTGCGCGCGGACGGTCAGGTGGTAATGCGCGGCAAGCCGGAGGTCGGGGAAATGGGGGACGAGGCCAAGGGCAACGTGGCCAGCCGGAGCTTCGCGCTGAAGGTGCTGCATACAGCTCATGCGCTGTCGCCGAATGCGGAGTTTGAGGGATCGGATCTGAATGCGGTGGAGCTGCGCGTGTATCGGGCGACGGATGGAAAGCGGCTGGCGGTGGTCCGAGCCGACGAGCCTGCACCGAGTCACGATGGGTATTGTCTTTCGCCGGACGGATCGCAGGTCGCGGTTCTTGCGGGCGGGCGGATCGACATCTTTCCGGTTCGGGCGAATTAGTGCGCGCTGCTGAGAGGCTGACCATCTCTGCGGTGGCGCGGCGTATCCAACACGCAAAGGAGGGGAGATGGGATTCGGGAATCTGGTTGAGCAATTTGCGGGTGGTGGCGGTGGCGATCACGCGAAGGTGGTGGGCGCGCTGATGAGCGAACTGCAGTCACGGGGAGGCGGATTCGGGGAGCTGCTGCAACGGTTTCACCAGAATGGGATGGGATCGCAGGTGCAGCAGTGGTCGAGCGGACAGACGCAGACCGCCGATCCTTCGCAGGTGCAGCAGGGGCTGGCCGGGAGCGGCATTGTTGAAGCGATCGCGCAGAGGACCGGGCTTCCGGCTACCGCGGTGCAGTTGGCGCTGAGCCAGGCGGTCCCGGTGCTGATGCATCATCTGGTATCGAACGGGCATGTGACGCCCGAAGGGCAGCCGACCGGGAATCCGGTGAGCGGCGAGGGGCTTCTGCGGGCGGTGCTGAGCCGGATTTAGTTCCAGTGTTCACCACCGAGAGGACAGAGAGCACAGAGTCAGGGTGCGCGGTGTTGGGCTATTTATTCTGAGGTGTGAGAACACGGCGCGACCGACCTGCCAGACGTCCGCGGAAGAAGCGCTTCCTGTTTTTTGTTGTGCGCTGGCTGCTGCTCGCGGTGGTGGCCGCGTGGCTGGGGGCGGCGCTGCTGCTGGTTGGAGCGCGGTGGATCGATCCGCCGACGACGGCGTTGCACATGGAGCGGCGGGTGCAGGCGTGGATGGCGCACCGGCCGTATCACGAACATTATGAGTTCGTGCCGCTGCGGCAGATCTCGCCGAACTTGCAGCACGCGGTGATTGCCGCGGAGGATGGGCGCTTCTATCAGCACCATGGGTTCGACTGGCAGCAGATCCAGATTGCGGCAAGGCAGGATCTGGAAGGCGAGCGCACGCGCGGGGCGTCGACGATTACCCAGCAGCTGGTGAAGAATCTGTTCTTCGGAACGGAACGGTCCTTGCTGCGCAAGGGCGCGGAGGCTTCGCTGGTGCCGGTGGCGGAAGCGGTGCTGAGCAAGCAGAGGATTCTGGAGCTGTATCTGAATGTGGTGGAGTGGGGGCCGGGGATTTACGGCGCGGAGGCCGCGTGTCGTCACTACGACGGAACGGCGGCGCGGAATATTGGGCGGGAGCAGGCGGCGCGGCTGGCGGCGATCCTGCCGGCTCCGCTGCGGCGGCGCCCGGAGCGCATGAATCAGTACAGCGCGGTGATCCTGGGGCGGATGCGGCAGATGGGATGGTAGGCGGCTCAGGTCTGGAGGACGTGCTCGGCGCCGCGAAAGAGCTTGCGGAGGGCGCGCCACACCCAGCGGACGAGCAGAACGATAACGGCGAGGAAGACTACGGCGATAGTGCCCGCGATGAAGGGATGCTGCGTGGCGAGCCAGGTGAGCGAGACGGCGATGACGTCTTCTCCGAGGCTGAGGCCCGCATTCGAGAACGGCTCGGGTGAGGGTGTGACGGCGGCGCGGACGGCGGTTTTGCCGCTGTGAGCGGCGAGGGCGATGAGTCCGCCGAGGAGGGTGGCGGCGAGTTGTTCGGCGGGGGTGAGAGAGGCGGTGGCGCGCCAGGCGATCAGGGCCGCGACGGGTACGCGGATAAAGGTGTGCAGCGCGTTCCAGACGAGATCGAAGGCGGGGACCTTGTCGGCGAAGAATTCGACGGCGAAGAGCGCGGAGCTGGCGCCGATGACCCACCAACTGGCGAGCGGATGGAGGGCACCGGGGAGGGTGAGGAGTCCGGCGTGCGCGAGGAGTCCGAGGGTGGCGACGGTGGCGTAGACGTTGAGGCCGGCGGCGAAGGAGACGGCGACGATGAGCGCGACGAGTTCCTGGCCGGGGATGGGGAGTTTCACGCGGACAGTATAGGCGCGGA
>DASSKX010000076.1:0-2761 GCA_035689925.1 Acidobacteriaceae bacterium | reverse complement strand
CGTTACGGCCGCAGGAATGGGCTTCTGCTCTTCATGGCATCGCAAACCGCTGAAACAATGATGCGGATCGATGCAGTGTGCTGAAATGCGCGGCAGAAATGTCTGCGTCGCGCTGGGACAGCCGCGCGCTGACTCGGGCGTTTCAGCGCGTGAACGGCCACCAGCGAAAGGCAGACGCGCTTAACTCCGTTATTCCCGGGGCAGATCCAAGTGCGATACGAACTCGTTCAGAACGGTTTCGTAGACCGAAATTTCCTGCCTGATCAGCTGGCCTTCCGGGGTATGCAGGTCGCCGTTGCGGAGACGCTGTTTGCAGGAGGCAACGCGGTCCTCCCACTGTTCCCGGAGGCTCTTCATCCTAACGTAGCGGTCCCAATCATTCATGTTCGCAGCCTCGAAAACGAGTCCTGGTCAGCGTACAGTCGAACGCCGCCTTATGGTTATGGCACTTTCGGGTTAGGCGGCTGCCCTGGACAGTGAGTCGGCGCGAGTTGGCGCGGCGGCGTTTGATTTTCGGCATCCTGCCCGAGGGCTTCGCGCCGGGGCCTCTTCCCTTTTACCCTTGTAGAAGATGAGCGCTGCTGCCGATTCTCGCGTCTACATCCAGGAAGGCTTCGTCTGGGACGAACAGCAAGCCTATCTCTTTGACATCGATGGGACCTTGTTGCGCCACCGCGACCGCATCCACTTTGACGCCTTCTTCGAGAGCGTGCGGGCGGTGATGGGCCGGGACCTGGAATTGGAAGGGGTGACCCTGGCCGGCAACACCGATCCGGGAATTCTGCGGGACGCCTTCCGTCTGGCCAGCGTGGAGGATACGGCGTGGCGTCCGCACCGGGAGGAGGTGCTGCAGGCGATGTCGGCGCATGTCGTGGCGCGCCGTTCGGAGCTGCTGCCGATGATCATGCCGGGCGTGGAAGCGGTGCTGGAACATCTGGAGCGCAAGGGCGCGCTGCTGGGACTGGCCACCGGCAATCTGGAGAAGATCGGGTGGCTCAAGGTGGAGAACGCCGGGCTGCACAGCTGGTTCTCGTTTGGTGGATTCAGCGACCGCTTTGAGGACCGGCCGGACATGATCGCGCATGCGGCGCAGCAGGCGAGGGCGATCCTGCGATCGGAAAGCGGACGCGAGCCGGGTCGATTGGAAAGTGTGTGCGTAGTGGGCGATACTCCTTTTGATATCGAAGCGGCCCGCGCCCATGGTCTGCCGACTGTCGCCGTTGCGACCGGGCGGTATACGTTTGACGATCTGATGCAGCACGGCCCGGAAGTATGCACGACAACGCTGCAGGCTCTGCTGGAATGCACACGCGCTCAAAAGATGGAAAATCGAAGCAATGGCTCGTAGCACGATTCTGATTGCCGCCTCGCTGGCGCTGGCTTCGTGCGCGGCGGCGCAGCAATCCAGTGCGCCCGCGGCGAAGAGCGCCGGGGCCGCGGCTGCAGCGCGCACGGATGCTTCCGCCAGCGCGCACGTACCCAGGCAGCAGCGCGATGCCGCGCAGAGGGCGTGGCTCGACGGCGCGAAAGCTCTGGAGAAGAATGACCCAGGCGGGGCGCTCGCGGCCTTTCAGCGCGCCGCGGGACTTGATCCAGCGAACCACCGGTACACGTACGCGGTCGATGTCGCCAGGCAGCACGTGGTGCAGGGCCTCGTGCAGCAGGCGGACAAGGATCGCATTATCGGCCATTATGAAGACGCGCGAGCAGCGATTACAGAAGCTTACCGCGTAGACCCCGGCAATCCCATGGTGGCGCAGCACCTGAATGAGGTGCAGGCGGATCAGGGAGCGAGCGAACCGCTGATGAAGCTGCAGGAGCCGGATGCCGCACCGCCGGTCGAACTGAGGCCGCAGCCTGGGCGGCGCAGCTTTCACCTGAACATGAGCGAGCGCGAGGTGATCCGGCAAGTTCTGACGGCGTATGGCATTCAGCCCTCGATCGACGACTCTGTGGGGGCGCAGAGTGTTCGGTACGACGTGGACAACGTGGATTTTCACGAGGCGGAGCGAACGCTGGCGCTGGCGACAGGCAACTTCTTCGTTCCTCTCGATGCCGAGCGCGCGCTGGTCGCCAAAGACACGCGCCTGAATCACACGAAATTCGATCGCATGGCGCTGGAGACGGTGTACATGCCGGGTCTGCCGACGCAGGACCTGACCGAAATCGTGACCATGGCGAAGAGCGTCTTCTCCATGCAGGCAGCGACGGCGGCGCCCGGCCAGAGCGCGATTACGCTGCGCGGCCCCGCAGAGGCCATGCCGGCCCTGAATGCCACGCTGAAGAATCTGATGGGAGGACGCCCTGAGTTGCAGCTCGATGTGCGGATGTATGAGGTAGACCGCACGAAAGCTACGAATGTCGGTGTCATTCTGCCGAACCAGACGACCGTCTTCAATGTGTACTCGGCCGCGACGCAACTGCTGCAGCAGAACGCGAGTGCGGTGCAGCAGATCATTTCCAGCGGCTTGGCGGCTCCCGGGGACTGGGAGGCGATACTCGCGATCCTTGTGGCCTCAGGACAGGTGAGCAACAGCATTTTCAGCAGTCCATTTGCGTTTTTTGGCGGCGGACTTACCATGACCGGCGTCGAGTTTCAGGGCGGCACGCTGAATATGAAGCTCAACTCGAGCGACGTGCGCTCGATCGATCAGATGCAGCTGCGCGTACTGGATGGCGAACAGGGCGTGATCAAGCTGGGAGAGCGCTACCCCATCGAGACATCCAGCTACTCGAGCCTGTCGGGGACGGGGCTGAATAT
>DASSKX010000075.1:0-3116 GCA_035689925.1 Acidobacteriaceae bacterium | reverse complement strand
TCCGGGCGGCGCCGGTGCCGCATGTCCCAGTGCGCGGCACGCACCCCGTCGTCAAAGCCCCGCCGCTCCGCCATGCTGTAGGCCGGTGGAGGACCGTACGCGACCACCTGCCGGTCGCCACAGCCAGCCAGCGCCAGCGGGATTGCAATCAGGCCAATACTCAACAGTCTTTTCATTCTGTGTTTTCTCCTTCGGCTTCATCGAGGGCCGTCCGCGCCGTACAAGTCTCCTCCCTTTGAGGAACCCTGAAACCCCTCCATGGGTTGCGCCGCATGGCCGCGGAAGAAGGGGGATGCGCAAGAAAATATCTCTGCGCTACGGAGACTTTATGCGCGTCGGCAGCGACCCTGGAGGCGGCCATCGAAGATGTCGGTCCGGCACGAGCGTCTCGCCTGGGTGATCGCGCGATTCGTCTCGTGAATGGCGGCGGATAAGCGACAATAAAGGGTCATGGACTTCGTTGACCTTCGAGCCCAGTACCAGCGCCTGAAGCCGCGCATCGATGCCCGCATCCAGGCAGTTCTGGAGCACGGCCGGTTCATTCTCGGCCCGGAAGTGCAGGAACTCGAGGAGCGGCTGGCGGCGCGCATCGAAGCCCGGCATGCCATTGGCTGCGCCAGCGGCACAGACGCGCTGCTGCTGGCGCTGATGGCTCTCGGCATTGGGCCGGGCGACGAGGTTGTCACCACGCCGTTCACGTTCTTCGCGACCGGCGAGATGATTACGCTGCTCGGTGCGCGGCCCGTCTTCGTTGATATCGAACCCGTGACGTGGAATATCGATCCGGCCGGCCTCGAGGCAGCGATCACACCGCGTACTCGCGCCATTCTGCCTGTGAGCCTCTACGGCCAGCCTGCCGACGTGGATGCCATCAACGCTGTCGCCGAGCGCCACCACCTGCCGGTCATCGAAGATGCTGCGCAGAGCTTCGGGGCGCTGTACAAGGGACGCCATTCCGGCAATCTGTCGACGATTGGCTGCACCAGCTTCTTTCCATCGAAACCGCTCGGCGCGTACGGCGACGGCGGCGCCTGCTTCACCAGCGACGACACGCTCGCGGCCGCGATGCTGGAGCTGCGCAACCACGGCCAGTCGGCGCGCTATCGTCACACGCGCATCGGCATCAACGGTCGGCTCGACACGATGCAGGCTGCGATCCTGCTGGCAAAGCTCGAGGTGTTCGACGAGGAGCTGATAGCCCGCGCCGAGGTCGCGGACCGGTATACCGCCCTGCTGCACGAGATCGTCTCCACGCCGCGCGTGCTGCCGGACCGCAGCAGCGCCTGGGCTCAATACACGATCGAAGTCGACGACCGCGCCGCCGTCGAGAAGGCGCTGCATGCGGCGGGCATTCCAACGGCGATGCACTATCCCACGCCGCTGCACCTGCAGCCGGTGTACGCCGGAATGGGCGTACGCGCCGGCAGTTTTCCCCGCGCCGAACGCGCAGCCGAACGCGTGCTGAGCCTGCCGATGCATCCGTATCTCGGGCCGGCGCAGATCGAGCAGATCGCTGAGGCGGTCAGAACCGCTGTGACTGCGGTGACGGTGCGGTGAACCTCCGGCGATACTATGCGCCTGCCGGATTTCGTTGACATGCCGCGAACGTCTAATGAGAATGGCGTCAACTGACGGGCCGCCATTTACCGCTGTAACGCATCCACGCGATCAGCGGCATTCTGTGGCGACCGCCGGGACGCCGCCTGTGATGCCCGAGTCACGTTCGAGCACGACCAAGGCCGATGCAACCTACCGCAGCATCCCCCGCGCCGCAAAACTCCAGCGATCTGCCATCACCTGTTGCTCCGGCCGCACCGTTTTTGGCCCCGCAGGGTTCAACGGACCAGCAATGGTTCGCTTGCGGGGACGTTCTGCAGTTCTCGATTCCAAGGAGGCCCGTCAAAGCCAGAATCCCTCGCCATTAGCCCCGAAGATTGTCAACGCCAAACAGGACAGCACACCACAGGAGGGTTGGAATGCAGCAAGAGCTACAAATGCTGGATGAGTGGATACCGGAGCAGATGGAACCAGGAACGCTCTTTGTGCTGGAAAACGCCGCGCCGATGGGCGATGCACGCAATCCATTTGTAGCGGTGCTGGCCTGCCCGCGCTGCGGCGCCCTGGGGCTGATTACGCGTGCGCAGTTCTTTGGCCTGGAATCGATGATCTGCGGCGGCGACAGCTGCTCGGCCGAGTACTATCTGCGTGGCGAGGAGATCGAATACCGCAAGCCGCACTGATCGCTCGTCCTGCTTTTGGCAGAAGCGTGCCTGCGCTGCCGGCACGCTTTTCTGTTGCTCGGTTGTGATGTTCGATTTCGATAGGATAGGTCCAGGACATCCACATTGCCCGGATGGCGAAACTGGCAGACGCAGCGGACTTAAAATCCGCAGGAGCTAACCCTCCGTGGGGGTTCAAGTCCCCCTCCGGGCACCAAACATCGTCTGACGGCTCGGTTGAGGCGGCGGAGCATGTCTGAGGCAATCGCTGACTGTGCAGGTGTGGCCCCCTGATGACCTCTGCCGTGTTGGCCTGTGTGGGCTGCGGAGCGGGTGCGGATCGGGACCGCACCCGCCTCGGCCACATTACTCTTCGCCTTCCGCGGGTTTCGGAGCCAGTTCAAGCTTCTGCTCGAGAGATTCCGTCTGGGACTTCACCTCGGCGTAATCCGCATAGTCCCTGATGGTTGCGAGCAACTTCTCCGAGAGCTGGTAATTGGCCCTGGCGTAATCGACGTACGGCGGCATGTGCACACGATTCTGGTTCTCATTCAGGTGCTGAATCATGGCAGAGAGATGGTCGGCCATGCTCTGCAGCAGCGGATCGATGTGGTCGATGGCGTCCTGCTGCCATGGGGACCCTTCGGCACGCGCGCCAGAGAGAGCCGCAACGTCTTTGCCCAGTTCGTTAATATTTTCCCGCATCCGTGCGATCTGGTCGGAGTGCGTGCGCCAGTGCAGCGTGGATCGGGTAAAGCTTTCGATTTTCTCTGCATCGGCGTGTGCCTGTACCGCGTGCTCCTTCGCGTGCTGAAGGAGAGTGTTGATATTGGCCGAATCAGGATTTTGTGCCGCCATGGGCACACCCATCATGAGCATCGCGCCCATCGCAAGCAG
>DASSKX010000074.1:0-6446 GCA_035689925.1 Acidobacteriaceae bacterium | reverse complement strand
GTCCCTGCTTCGGGGCGCAGTAATTCGTCAGCTTCGTATCGAAGTTGCAGAAGCCCTCATGGTGCTTGGTGGTCATCACCATGTACTTCATGCCGGCCTTTTTTGCCAGCTGCGCCCAGGCCCGCGGACAATTCGGCGCGGGATGGAAATTCGGCGCGTGCGATGTGTACTCGCCGATGGGAATCGCCTCGTCTTCCATCACCCACTCGTGGCGGCCGTAGGTGCTGTAGACGCCGAAATGAATGAACATGCCAAAGCGCGCCGCATGCCACCACTGCATGCGCTGCTCGCGGGTCGTATCCTGGCGGCGGGCAGTCTCGTCTTCGGCAGGGTTGGCCGGCGCGGCCGGGGTCTGCTGGGCAACGGCTTTCGACAGGCCCATCATTGCCAGCGATGCGCTTGTTCCCTTGAGCAGGGTGCGGCGCGAGAATCGATTGTCCATCGGGTACCTCAGGTGCAGTGGGAGTGCGACCCGGCGTGTAACCGGATCATCGGCAGGCTAGGTCATCGCAAGCGGCGGCGTCAACCGGCCAGGACCGGGAATGAAATGGCCGTTTCGCATAGCGAAACGCGGTGCACTGGCGCGGAGGGCTGCGAACGAAGCGATCGGGCAGATTACTTTGTCTGGCGACGCTGGCGGAACTCTTCGCCCATCGCAGCGATCGAGGGCTGATCGAGCGCCTGCCTTGCGATCGGGAACACGGTCTGCTCCTCGGCGCGGATGTGATCGGCGTAGAGTTCGCGCAGGCGGCGTGTGCCCGCGAGCAGGCGCTCATGCTCCGACGCTCTGATCTCTCCCGCGCGCGCCCACTCGGAGTAGATGCGGTCCACATCGACGTGCAACTGGTCCGCCTCGCGATGCTCCTTCTCCAGATGCTCGACGGCGGTGAGCGCCTCTTCACCGGCGGCCGAACGCAGCCGCGGGAACAGCGACTGCTCTTCGTCCGCCGTGTGGCGCACGCCGCCTTCGCGGAAATACTTCAGCGCCGTATGGACGGCTGTGGTCTCTTCCTCGGTCAGGCGCCGCTCGCGCGCGTGCTCGACAACGTTGCAGAGGATGTCGAGAAAGCGCTCGATGCGGCGATGGCAATCGGTGAGCATGCCGATCGGGTCGTTGAAGCCGGCGTCGAGTTTGCCGCCAATCTGTACGGGCATATGCGCTTCCCTCCTTTTAGCTTTTAGCTTCCAGCTATTAGCTTTTAGCTGCTGCTGGTGGCTGCTGTTTCCAGCTCGGCGGAAGCTGCCTATGTGGCTTCCGGACCCGGGGGCTCTTCTTCCGTTGTCGACGTGGCCGCTTCTTGTTCGATGGCCGCGGGTGGCTGGGCTCCATTTGAATCGGTCACTGCGGCTGCGGGAGCGTCGGAGGCCACTGTCGTTTCCGCGGGTTCCGGTTGCCGCTCGGACACGGTGTAGGGCGGCGCAGCCGACTGGATCTGCACCAGCGGCGGGGCTGCCGGTTCGGTGTGGGCCATCGCTGCTTCGTGCTGGCGCCGCGCCGTTGCGTCCAGATCGACTGGAATCCCTCCGGGAACGATCTCCGGGAAGCCGTATTTGTACTTCAGGTCGCTGGTGACGCGGACGACCGCAACCAGCAGCGCGAAGCCGACCAGAATGCCGAAGACGCTGCCTTCCGGTCCCTGCACACCTCCGGTGACCCAGGCAGGACCCACAGCGTTGGTCGCGAAGATGGGCGAGTAGTTCATGCCGCCGGCGATGGGCAGCCCAAAGAAAATGCTCATCACCGCGATCCATGCGAAGTGCACGCCCCAGCTCACCCACAGGGCACGGGTGCGCAGCGCGGCCAGGCAAAGCGCCCATCCGAACAGAAAGGAGAACAGCACCACAGCGGTGCTGGTCGGCGCGGCGTGGGTGCGCCACATGGCATAGATCACCGCCATGAAGAAGGTGCCCATCGCCGGACCCATAGCGTCCACCAGGCGCTGGAAGGCGTAGCCGCGAAAGGCCAGCTCAATCGCGAGCGTGCCGGCGATGAGGGCGATCAGGTCCAGCACCAGTACCCAGAACTGCTGGAAATTTGTGTAGACCGTCACCACCAGGCCGCCGATGATCGCCGCAGGCAGGATGCAGGCAATCACTGCGCCCCATCCGACCGCAGCCCCGAGCGCCCATTCGCGCTTCCAGCCGGGGCGTGCGTCGAGGCCGATCGCCCTGGACGGGCGCGTGCGGCGCAGCGTGAGCATGCTCATCAGCGAATAGCCGCAGATCAGCAGGAAGAGCAGAAAGATGCGGTAGAGCGGCTCCAGGTATTCACCGGAGCTGAGCCCGGCAGCGGCGCGAAACGCGATGATGTCCGAGAAGAGAAACCAGCCCGCAGCCAGCAGAAACCAGCCCAGCGCGCGCAGGCGCTCGAGAAAAGTCACGCGGCTGCCCCTCTGGCCCCAGCGAGCCGGCTCGCCGGCGGCCCCGGAAAATGGAATGCGGCTGGGTTGAAATTCATCAGGAGTTCGATGCCTGCTCCCGTTCAGACGGTGTAGAACTGCGCCATGTTGCGGAATTTGTCGTAGCGGCGCCGCAGCCGCTCCGCGGCGGGCATGGCTTGCAGTTCACTCAAATGGCGCCGCAGCTTTTCGGCCAGCAGTTCGGCGGCACCTGCTGGATCGTTGTGCGCGCCACCGTCGGGCTCGGGCACAACGTCGTCGACGCAGCCGAAGCCAAAAACATCGTCGGCGGTGGCCTTCAGAGCGACCGCGGCTTCGGCGCGCTTGCCGGCGTCCCGCCACATAATCGACGCGCAGGCCTCGGGCGAGATGACCGAGTAGATTGCCTTTTCGAGCATCAGGACGCGGTCGGCGACAGCCAGCCCCAGCGCCCCGCCCGATCCGCCTTCCCCGGTAATGGTGGCGATGGTCGGCACGCGCAGCCGCACCATCTCCCGCAGATTGCGGGCGATGGCTTCGGCCTGGCCGCGCTCCTCGGCTCCCAGCCCGGGGTTTGCGCCCATCAGGTCGATCAGCGTCAGGATGGGCCGGTTGAACTTCTCGGCAAACTTCATGGCGCGCAGCGCCTTGCGGTAGCCCTCGGGATCGGGCATGCCGAAGCGGCGATGAACCTTCTCCTTGGTGGAGCGGCCCTTCAGGTTCGCGATGACCATGACCTCCTGGCCCTCGAACCGAGCCATGCCGCACGTCATCGCCGGGTCGTCGCCAAAAGCCCGGTCGCCGTGGATCTCGGAGTAGTCCGTGAAAATGCGCTCCATAAAGGCCAGCGGGTCAGGACGCTGAGGATGCCGTGCCAGTTCTGTCTTGGCCCACGCCGGAGGAACCGGCTGCGCCTGCGCATTGCTCTCGGGCTGATCGGCCATAACGTCTTCGGTTTCGATTGTATGGGCGGGGGATGGTGGGGGCAAATGGAGGCGGGGGAGGAGGACGCCGTCGGGGCGATGACCTGAACGCTTCTAAACCTTCTTCCTGCGCCGCACGGCGGCGTGTCTCCGCCCTGCATGGCCGGTGCGATGGCGCCGATAGGAGGCGCTTTCCATCCGGGCAGCATGCCTGCCATGACGGCGTGCCGGATGGAGCACAGCCGCAACCCGCCGCTCGGCCACAGACGGGCCCTCCGCGTAGGTGGGATCGAGCATCGCAATCACCGCGACCGCCCGGACCCGGTACAGCCGTGCCCACTGGCTCTGCTCGAGAGAAGCCTGGACAGCCCGCCAGTCGGCGCCGTCTTCATTCACCAGCCGCAGGAAGTTGCTGAACTCGCTGAGATTCACGCCCATCTGATAGACAAGCTGGGTCATCGCCATCTGCTGGGAGGCGGTCAGGTCGTCGAAGGTCCGGCAGTACGCCCGGGCGTTGACAATGGCCTGGATGGCCGCAATCCGCAGCAGCGCGTTCGCATCGTCATCGGTGATTTGCGGCTCCAACTGGCCAATGCGTCGGCGGAAGCGCTTCATCTTCCAGTCGGCCAGGCGCTGGTTGTAGTCCGCGAGAATCGCATCGAGCCGCGCCGGATCGAGGCCTGCCGCCTGCCAAAGCTGCGCCGAGGACGGCTCAACAAACGGGTGCGGATTCAGCGGATCGGTCTGCGGATGGGGCCGCTCCGGGAGATCGAGGCTGAACCCCGCGCCGATCAACGGCTGTCCGGTCTTCGGGTCGGGATACGCCGCCAGGACCCATCCCTCGTGCCTGCGGTCGCGCAGCACATCCATCAGGTCGGCCAACCCGAATTTCACGTCCGATTCGCGGAACTGTTGCAGTAAACGGATGCTCCCCGAAGCTTCGGCTGCGGCGGGCGGCTGCACAACGGTGGTCCCGGTCAGCGGCAGGTCCGGCAGAATGGGCACGGTCTGGGCAGCAGCGAGCAGGCCAGATCCAAAGAGAAGCAGAGCAGGGGTGAAGCGTCGCAATACCGGGCGCATCGCAGGAGGTCTCTCGCTCCACAATGCAGCAAAAATGCGTCGCCGTGAATGACCGAAATGCGGCAGGTGGCAAAAAGGTAATAGCCGCGGCAGGACGATAACGAATCCAGCTACCACTAAGGTGGCATCCCTCGCCGGAAACCCTCCACGTATACTCACGGAAACCTCGGACACCGCACTTCAGTAACCCCGGATACCCAACTCCAGTTTCGGCGCCCTGAGGAGAATTTCTCCGGCTCGGATGGAGGAGTCGTGAATCACCTTCATCTCGTCATCCCCGTTTTCGACGACTGGGCATCGCTCCAGTTGCTGCTCACGGATATCGACCGCCTCGCGGAACGAACCGGCCTGCGGCTATCGGTCACGATCGTGGACGACGGCTCGACGATCCAGGCCGACGCGTGGCTGCCGGAGATCGCTGCCCTGCAGCACCTCGGCAAGGTGGAGCTGATCCACCTCTTCACGAACCTCGGCCACCAGCGCGCGATTGCTGTGGGACTCTGTGCCGCCGTTGAAGCGGACGACGCGGAAGCGATCGCCATCATGGACGCGGACGGCGAAGATGCGCCCTCGGCCATTCCCCGCTTTCTCGATGCCGCCCTCGGCCAGCGCGACTTCTGCATCGTCGCGCGCCGCGGCAAGCGCAGCGAGAGCCTGACGTTCAAGACCTCTTATCTGCTCTATAAGGTGCTGTTCAGAATCCTGACCGGCAAAGAGATTAACTTCGGCAATTTCTGTCTGCTGTCGCGGAACTATGCGCGACGGCTCGTCCGGGTCGCGGAGTTGTGGAATAACCTGCCGGCGGCAATTCTCCGGTCGAAGCTGCCGATTCGACCTATCAGTGTGGACCGCGAGGCGCGCTACGCCGGCAAGTCAAAGATGAATCTGACCTCGCTGGTGGTGCATGGGCTGAGCGGAATCTCGGTTTATGCCGAGACGATTTTCGTGCGCCTGCTGATCAGCGCGGTGGTGCTGTTTGGCGTCAGCGTGGTTTCCATTCTGACGGTTTCCGCTCTGCGCATCTTCTCGCCCTTGCATGCGACGCCTGGCTGGGCCACGACGGTGTGCTTCGGCATGACGATTCTTCTGGTGCAGGCGCTGAGCCTGATTTTGTCGTTCATCCTGATGCTGCTCAACAGCCGGGTGCAGCGTTCGATCATTCCGGTGGCGGAATACACGAACTTCATCGACTGCCGCCAGGTTTTGCGCTGCGCCTCGGAAGAGGCTGAGCCGACCCACCCACTCGAGCGCGCCCTGCAGCACCAGGCCTAACTGTCTGTCATGAAGACAGCGGGATCCGGATTTTCCATGAGCGCCACGCTGACCAGTCCAGCTCCTGTCGCCGGCACGGGCCCGCTGCCCGCGGCATCGATCCGGTACCGCAACGGAGCGCTGTGCGCGCTGCTCGTTGCTGCGTGTCTCTGGGTGGCCTGGCCGGTGTCCAATATGGGCTTCCTCGACGACTGGTCTTACGCCAAAACCGCTCAGGTGTTCGCCGCGACGGGGCACATTACCTATACCGGCTTTGCCGAAATGCTGCTGGGGTGGCAGGTCGTCTGGGGCGCGCTCTTCATCAAGCTGTTCGGGTTTTCCTTCACGATCCTGCGCGTCTCGATGCTGCCCATCGCGATGGGGACGGTATTCGTCTTCCATCAGATTCTGCTGCGCTTCGGCGTGAACACGCGCAACGCCGTCATTGACACTCTGACGCTGGGGCTTTCTCCTCTGTTCCTGCCGCTGGCCGACAGCTTCATGACCGATATTCCCAGCTTGCTGGTGATCTTGATCTGTATTTACTGTTGCCAGCGCGCCATCGATTCCGGCACCGCCCGGGCCGCAATCCTCTGGCTTGTGGCCGCGGGCATTTCGAACATCATCGGCGGCACTGTGCGTCAGATTGCGTGGCTCGGTGTGCTGGTCGTAGTGCCAACCGCAGGATTGATGCTCCGCAAAAAACGCGCTGTTCTTCCGGTTGCGGTGGCGCTGTGGGTGGCGGGCGTTGCGGCGATATTCCTTTGCATGCGATGGTTTGCCCACCAGCCGTATTCGATTCCTGCATTCGCGG
>DASSKX010000073.1:0-6834 GCA_035689925.1 Acidobacteriaceae bacterium | reverse complement strand
GTACCCATCATCTTCTTCTCGTTTTCCGAGTCCAAGCTGCCCGGCTACATTCTTCCGGCTATCCCGCCGCTGACGATCCTGGCGGGCGATTACCTGAATCGAATTCGAACACGCGGCCTCAAAACCTGGCTGCTGGTGCTGCATGCCGTGCTTACGGGCATTCTGACAATGTTTGTTCTGCTCATGCCGCTGCACCTGCGCGATCCGAAGGCGATCCCGCCTGCAATTGCTATTGTGGCCGCCAGTCTGGTGGGCATTGCGGCGGCTGTTTTCATCCTGATCATGGTGGCGCGCTTCGGGCTCAAGCGGCTGAGAATTGCAACGATGACGCCGATGGTCATGCTGCTGCTGTACATGTTTGGCATTGGGCCGGTGTTCGGGCTGGGGCCGCTGGGCACTACCAAACGAAACATCAATCTGATCGACATGACATATTCGGCGCGTCCGCTGGCCCACATTCTGAATGAAATCAGCCCGCCAGCGGCTCCGGTGGCGGTTTGGCAAGTGCGCAGGGAGGTACAGTACGGAATTTCCTTTTACCTGAACAGGCGCACAGTGAATTACGATGTGGGCATCCTGGTAACGGATCCGGTGGTTACCTCCGGCCGACGGCCGCAGGGCGTCACCATTGACCAGGTGAGGGAAGGAACGTGGGCTGACGAGATCGGCCTGCGGGCCCTGGCGGGCGAAAACATCGTCGCGGTGAACGGGCAGCCGGTTCTCGACACGGCCGATTTTAACCGCATGGTGCATGGCTGGCATCGTGGTCAGAATCTGGAGTTTGAGGTCTTTGACCCCAGGATTCCGGAAAAAGCTCCGGTCTTCCTGGGCGGCAGTCTGAGGGACGACGTTCCGGAGGAAGAGCATCTTTTGGTGGTTCCGGACTCATCGATTGGGCAGTTGCGTCAGAAGCTTGCAGGCCGGGAGTACGACCCGCTGTTCTACTACCCCTGGCAAGGGCTGGTGATTTACAAAGTATCGGCGGTACAGGCAAGGGCAGTTGATCAATGATGCAGGACCTGCGTCTGAAACAGGGGGAAACACCCCCGCGGAGTCTGAGGGCTTCCGGGCGGCCAGGCATTGATGAGTTCAGCGGTACAGTTCGAGGTCCTCGACCTGCGGCACTTCTCAGCGGGCAATCTGCGGCCGCTGCTGGACGCGGAGAGCCGCGTCTGGAGTGAGCGGCTGCACTGGGATTACCGCGGCTCAGCGGATTTGCTGCTGCAATACCTTGATTCGCGTGTTCTGCCCGGTTATGTTGCGGTGGAAAACGGCCGTGTTATCGGTTATGTCTTCTGCGTCTACGAGGGACACAAGGCGGTCATTGGCGACGTCTTCGCGGTAGACGGGAGTTCTTCCGCAGAGGAGCGGCGGGATGAACTGCTGCGGCGTCTGCTGGAGATGCTCCAGAATTCGCCCGGCGTGACGCGGATCGAATCGCAGTTGCTGCTGCATCCACACGGCTGCCACCGGCAAGTCTTCGAGGAAGCCGGCTTTGAGATCCACGAGCGCATCTTCATGGAATGGCCGCTGCAGCCGAATCCCGTGGCCAATCTAAACCCCGATGATTTTGTGATGTCCGGTCTCGAAATGAGGAAATGGACAGAAGGGGATTTTGCCTCTGCCGCGCGTCTGATTGCCGCGTCCTATGAAGGCCACCAGGACAGCCACATCAACGAGCAATATCGGACAGCGCACGGTTCCCATCGTTTCCTCCACAACATCGTACGGTTTCCGGGATGCGGCTATTTCGATGTGGAGTCGTCGCGGTCGCTGCTGCTCCGGTCCAGCCACGAACTGGTTGGGTTGCTGCTGTGCTCGCGCGTCCGCGAGGACGTGGGACACGTAACTCAGATTTGCATCGCTCCGGAATACCGCGGAAACGGTCTCGCCACACTGCTGATGCGCGAATGCGCTAACAACTTGTCGAAGAGAAAGTTCACCGAACTCACGCTCACGGTGACGGCATCGAACAGCAACGCGGTTTCGCTGTACGAGCATCTCGGGTTTCGCGCGACACACCACTTTGATGCGATGGTCTGGGACAAAGAAGAACAACAACGCGAGTCACCGCGTGCGGCCGCCCAGACCTCCTGATCCTGTCTGTCTGTCCTGAAGGAGTTCGCGGCGCAGGATGCACAGCATCTCATCCCCTGGATGTGCGGAGCAATTTGCGCAAATGCAATTGCGCCGCGACAATGGGAGTCGCTCCACAAAGCTCCGAAAAGGAAACTGCTGATGAAGCACGGCCGTGCCCAGGGATATGTCACGCTGACGCTGCACGCACACCTTCCGTATGTCGTGCATCACGGCACGTGGCCGCATGGGCTGGAGTGGATTCTGGAAGCGGCCGCGGAAACGTATCTGCCGCTGTTACGCGTTATCAGGACGCTTGAGTGCGACGGCATTCCGCTGAAGGCGAATGTGAATCTGTCCCCGGTGCTGCTGGAGCAGTTCGCGCATCCGACGTTCCGATCGGAGTTCCCTCAGTATCTGCACCGGAAGATTCAGGCGACGCAGGAGGACGAGGCGTATTTTCGGCAGAGCGGGGACGAGCAGTTCGAGCGCACCGCTCGCTACTGGCGATCCTTCTTCGAACAGGCTCTGCTGGATTTTGAGGATTTGGGTGGCGACATCGTGAAGGGTTTTCGCTGCTGCAACGACGCCGGGCTGATTGAGGTGGTCACCTGCTGCGCAACGCACAGCTATCTGCCGCTTCTGGGCACGGACGAGAGCATCGCGGCCCAGGTGAAGACCGGAGTCGCGGCGCACGAGCGGCACATGGGACGCAAGGCAAAAGGCATGTGGATTCCGGAGTGTGGCTATCGACCTCGCGGGATGTGGCGAACGCCGGTCACCCCGCACGGGGAAGGCGCACCATGGGGACCGTTCGAGCGCGCCGGGATCGAGGAATTCCTGGCGAAGGCGGGGCTGGAGTATTTCTTCGTCGATTCGCATCTGGTGGAAGACTCGGTACGGTTTACGCCGTATGAGTTGAAGGCAGGCGGAGGAGCCGTTGGAACGCCAGCGGCGCTGCCGGTGCCGATCGGCGGGACGGAGTCGCTCTACCGCGTGTATCACGTAGAGGGTCCGTGCTCTGGACACGAGGCTGTGGCCTGCTTTCCCCGCGATCCCCGGACGGGCATTCAGGTGTGGAGCGGAGAAAAGGGCTATCCGGGTGACCCGTATTATCTCGACTTCCACAAAAAGCGCTGGCCAGGCGGACACCGCTACTGGCAAGTGACCCAGTCGGATGCGGACATGACCCAGAAGACCCCGTATTATCCGGAGCGGGCTGCAGAGCGGGTGCGCGCGCATGCCGAGCATTTTGTCGGCGTGGTGTATGACGCGCTGAAGGAGACGCTCGATGCGGATAATCCGCCTATCCTGACGTCTCCCTTTGACGCTGAGCTGTTTGGCCACTGGTGGTACGAGGGGCCCGCCTGGCTGGAGCAGGTGGCGCGGATCATCGCGAAAGAAGATTTTCCGATTGCCCTGACCACGGCGTCGGAGTACCTCGAGCACAATCCGCCGCGGGGCGCTCTTGCGATTCCGGAAGGATCCTGGGGCAAAAACGGCAGCAACGAGGTTTGGCTGAATCCGCAGACGGCCTGGACGTGGTCGCACATTTATCCGGCAGAGGCGCGGGTGCGTACGATTGCGAATGACGGCAGGTGGCGGGATGGCGGAACGGGTGAGCGAATCGCAAAACAGCTATGCCGGGAACTGCTGCTGCTGGAGTCCTCGGACTGGCAGTTTCTCATCACCACGGAAGCAGCTCGCGATTATGCGGAGCAGCGATTTGTGACGCATCTGGAGCAGTTCCGCGAACTCGACAGGGTCTGGAACGAGTTTGCGGAGGTGGGGAGCCTAACACCGGAAGCAGAGGGACGGCTGAAATCGATTGAGGAAAGGGACAGTCTGTTCCCGGAGATCGATCCGGCGTTGTGGACTGAGCGACCTTCCTGCGGCTAGACGGCTCGGGCGGTGGTTGCGGCCGCTTGTACAGCCGCTGCAGCCAGGGTCGCGTCAATCATCGAGTCAATCCCCATGCAGGAATTCATCATCAGGTGGTAAAGCCGTCGGTCATCCCATTCACGTTGATGAAAGCGCCGGATGTATTCAGCGCGGCGGCGGTCGGTCGCGATGATCTCCCGCTCGGCATCTTTGGCGTGCTCGGGGAAGTGATCCTCGAGCCAGCGAATCTTGCGGCCCATTGAAGCATAGACGAAAACGTGGAAGGCTCCGGGCGCTTTGGCGAGCATGCAGGCGGCGCCGCGACCGACGACTACGCAGTTGCCCTTATTGGCCTGCTCCAGGAGATAGCCGCGCACGAATTCCACCATGCGTTCGCTGTCGAAGACGTCGGGATCGCCGGGTAGCCGCTCCAGGGATCCGAACCAGATCGCTTTCCCAAAGCGATAGAACCAGGGATCGATACGTTCGTCGCAGCGCTTGACCAGCGTGGGCGCGACCCCCGCTTTACGAGCGACTTCGTCGACCAGGCAATTGTCGATGAGCCTCCAGCCCAGCCGGTCGGCCAACCGGTGGGCGTATTCCGCGCCGTGGCTGCCGTATTCGCGTTCGACGGTAATGACCCGAATCATGATGTTCCTCTGCGTGCCGTTGCCGATAGTGCAACTTTCCGCATCGTCCGTCAAGCGCTCGGCAGTGCGGACTCTGAGGGTGATCCGGGAGCCCCGGCGCCGGGTTGTCTGCCGGCGCCTATTCCCGCAGGTCGACGATGGTGGCGCCAGCGCCGCCTTCATTCTGCGGCGGTTCCGTGACGGAGGCGACCTGGGGGTGCTTTTCGAGCCAGGCGCGGAGGGTCCGCCGCAGCACGCCCATGCCGGTGCCGTGGACGATCCGGATGCGCGGGAGACCAGCGAGGAAGGCGCGGTCCAGGAACTTCTCGACAGCATCGTGCGCCTCGTCGGCGGTGCGGCCAATGACGTTAATTTCGCTGCTCATGACGTCCGGCTCGGCCACGGAGACGCTGATGCCGCGCGTTCGAGCTGCTTCGATGGGCGTCGGCTTGCGGCTGGGAATCAGGACCTCGGCGATGTCGTCGCGAGCAATGCGCATCTTCATCGGCCCGATGGCTACTTCGAAAGTCTGCTCGTCGATCTGGCGCTGAACGATGGCGGTCTTGCCAAGGGAACGCAACCGGACGGTGTCGCCCTCGGCCACATGGCGAGCGATATGCGGCTGCGCGTTCTGATCGCCGCGGTCGGCGCCGGTGTGCTGGGCAACGATGGCGGTGTTGAAGCTTTCGGAGAATTGCCGGCGCAGGCGCGCGATGCGGCGTTCGGCGTCTTTCGACAGCTTTTGCTGGGCGGCTTTGTCTTCGACAGCGCGAACGGTTTCGCGTGCCTGGAATTCGAAGTCTTTCAGCAGCGACTGGAGTTGCATCTCGAGATCCCGCACCTTGGCGCGCCATTCCTTCATGCCTTCGGCGGCAAGGCGCGCGCGCTCGGCGGCGAGTTCCTGCTCGAGCCGGTGCACGCGGGCGCGTTCGATGTCCAGCGACGAGAGTTGCTCGTGCAGGCTTTCGAGGAACCGCGCGATGTCCTGGGTTTGCGTGCTGAGGCGGTCGCGCGCTCCTGCGACGATGCCAGGTTGCAGGCCGAGGCGCTGCGCGATGTTAATGCCGGCCGAGGTTCCGGGGACGCCCTGGCGCAACTCGTAGGTTGGAGCCAGGGTGTGCTCATCGAAGCCCACAGCGGCGTTCACAGCTCCCGGAGCATTCTCGGCGTAGACCTTGAGCGAGGTCAGGTGCGTGGATACGATGGACCACGCTCCGGCTTTCAGAAAGTATTCTGCGATCGCCACGGCGAGCGCCGAACCTTCCTCGGGGTCGGTCGCGGAGCCCAGCTCATCGAGCAGCACAAGTGACCGCGCTGTAGCCTCTTCGGCGATGCGGTTGATGTTCTTTACGTGCGCGGAGAAGGTGGACAGGTCCTGTTCGATGGACTGCGCATCGCCGATGTCGGCAAGGAAGGCATCGAAGACAGGAGTGACGGCTTCGTCGGCCGGAACGGGCACGCCGGCCTGGGCCATCATGGCGAGCAGCCCCGCGGTTTTGAGGGTGACCGTCTTGCCACCAGTATTTGGACCGCTGATGATCAGTTGTCGATTCGTGCCGGAGAGTTCGAGCGAGATGGGGACGACAGATTTAGATTCGCCGCGCAGACGGCGTTCGAGCAGGGGATGGCGCGCAGCACGGAGCCGGAATTCCGGAGCTTCCTCAGTCGAGAACTGCGGGACCGAGCAGTCATATTCCTGAGCGAAGCGCGCGCGGGCCAGCAGCGTGTCCACTTCGGCGAGGACGGACGCTCCGGAGAGGATAGGCCCGGAGAACTGCGCAATTTGCCGTGTCATCGCGAGGAAGATGCGGTGAATCTCGGCCTGTTCTTCTTCGAGCAGACGAACCAGCTCATTGTTCAGTTCGATGGTTTCGAGGGGCTCGACATAAACGGTTTGGCCGCTCGAACTCGCGCCATGGACGACGCCCTGCACGCGGCGCTTCCACTCCGTCTTGACGGGGATGACGAAGCGCTCGCCGCGAATCGTGATCAGTTCGTCTTGCGTGCTGCCGCCTTCGGAGAAGCGGCGCAGCGCCGAACGCAGGCTCTCCTCGATCGCGCGCTGCTGGCGCTCTGTTTCGCGGCGGATGCGGCGCAGTCCAGGGGAGGCGTCGTCGGAGAGAGTGCCGTCCGGCTGAATCTTCTCGCGCAGATTTTCCGTCAGCGGACGCAGGCTGGTGGCAAGCAGGTCGTGAGAGAGGGCGGTCAGTTCCGGGATGCGGCCGTTCGCGGCCTCTGGCGGTGTGCG
>DASSKX010000072.1:0-3179 GCA_035689925.1 Acidobacteriaceae bacterium | reverse complement strand
ATAACGGACTTCGGCTTCTGCTGGATGCGACGGCGCAGCGCGCGCGTGAACACAGCGCCGCTTACGCACACTGGTACATCGATGGCGGAGCCGCCGCCGACCACGATGCCGCACTTACCACGGTCTCCTGGAGTGCCCTTGAGCCCCTTCGCACTGGCCTGCTCAGGAGAATGCAGAAACAGATTGAGCGGCCGGGGATGGGCCCTGAACAGCTCAACACCTGGCTGGCGCAACTTACACCCGCGGAACTCGGTATCGACGGCCCCGCAGATCCGGTTCTCGCCCGGTTTCAGGTCAGTCTTTTCACCGAAGGGTCAGGTACTCAGATATTCAGCACCACCTTCGCGCAGTGGGCTACCCGCGAGGTCCTGCGTCGTGCACAGGCGCTCACAGTGCTTGCGCGCTATGCTCCGCGACAGCGGCAGCGGCCGATGAACGAGCTGCTGTCCAATGTAAGCAGCACCACTCCGGAGCTCGATCCCGCTGGTTCGCTCGTGGATGCGGACATGGCAGCCTGGTATCACTGGGTTAACCAGCAGCGCCTCCCCGGATATCAGCAATCCTCGTTCATTGCGTGGTTTGAGAATCATGACCAGGCCGTCGCCATCGGCCCCACCATTCCGCGTGGGACGGAATCCAATTCACCTCTGGACCTTGGCCAGCTCGTGGCCCTCGTGACCGGGTGAGTTGCTGGCGTGCGTAAGAATTTGCCTGTGACTATCAACCGTCGCGAATTTCTCGCCGGCAGCGCGGCCATCGCAGGCGGGCGTGCGTTTGCGCCTGCATTGCGCATCTCGGTCTGTCGTGACGGAGCCGCGCGAGCCTCCGTCTCTGATCAGGAACAGAGTCGGATCGTGATGCCATCCACAATGCCGATGGGCTCGGGAGCGGCGCTCGGCGGCATTGGCACCGGGTTTGTGGAAATCCGCCCAGACGGCTGTTTCCACGAGTGGCAGATCTTCAATGCTGGTCCGTGGGCACAGGATGTGCGTTCCACTACGGCTCCCCTCGGCTCCGGCCCGCAACTCCTCCAGTTCATGCTCCGCATTGATGGGGGCTCCGGCGGGACGCCGCAACTGCGCCGCCTCTATCTACGCTCGGACGAGAACAACCTTTACACGCTGCCCTTTGCGCAGGACGTCGAGTCGATCGACTATCTCGCCGGGTACCCTATGACCGGCCTCGAATACCATGATTCGTCCCTGCCCGTCCGCGCTTCTGCTGAAGTCTTCTCGCCCTTTATCCCGGGTCGAGCGCGCGACTCTGCCACGCCCGGATTCCACGTGGTCTTCACGCTCGAGAATACGGGCCAGGGTGAGGTGGATGCCTCGATCGTGGGATTCCTGGATAATCCGCTAGCCTCCGCTCTCTCCGATCGTCGTCTCACCAACACGCTCGTGCACGATCCCGGCTGCACGCGCCTCCTGCTCGATACCGCCGCGCAGACTGATTTTCCTTCCGGCATCGGTAATCTCTGCCTCTCCGTCGCCGGTGGGCAACCTTCATACATCGCTGGTACGTTCCAGGAGTACGTCGCATCCCGCACTTGCCGTTGGCAAACGCAGCGCGTCAATTACATGCTCCTCAGTGTGCTGCAGGAGTACTTTGCCACTGGTGCGCTCCCGAATACGGCAGCCAGTCACGATCCCAGCGCGAATGTTCCCGCGGCTACAGCGATCGATGCTCTTTCGCCGGAAGCAGCTCGTCGCCTGATTGACGATTTCAGCGCCGATGCGCTTCTTCGGCGAGTGTTCAGAGATGCCCACCTCGCAAAATCGGAAAGCGCGGATGCCGATAAGCAGCTTCTGCATGAATTCCGCCGCAATCTGCTCGACAGCAACGGCAAACCGCGGCTCACGTGGGGCACGGGAGCACTGGCGTCTTCCGTTCGCCTCGCGCCGGGAGCGCGCGCCGAAATTCGCTTCGCTCTGAGCTGGTACTTTCCGCATCACCTAACCGCGAGCGGGCGCGACATGGGCCACATGTACAGCGCGTGGTATGAAAGCGCACTCGACGTGAATCGCTATCTCACGCAGAACTACGCGAACCATCGTGCCGCGACGCTCAGCTTTGCTCGTACGCTCGCCGACACCTCCCTCGGCGACCCTCTGGCTTTTGCGTGGTCCAGCCAATTGTCGAGCCTGATCAGCAACACCTGGTGGACGCGCGACGGCAGCTATGCAATATGGGAGGGTCTTGGCTGCTGCGGTCTTTCCACTACCGACGTCGACTACGACGGCAGCTTTCCCGTTCTCGCGCTCTTTCCGGAACTGAAGCTCGCGCAGATGCAGCAGACAATTCTCCATCAGAACCAGCAGGGCCAGGTTCCCCATAATTATCCCGGGGATGTCTCCCGCGTTGACGATGGCTTCGCCCGCGTCGATCTCAATCCTCAGTTCGTGATGATGGTCTGCCGCGATTACCTCTGGACGGGCGATCGCCAGTATCTACAAAACATGGCGCCTCACGTTGTCCGCGCTATGGACTTTACCGAATCGCTCGACGCCAACGGAGACGGTCTCCCGGATCGCCAGACCGCGATCCAGACCTACGACCAGTGGCGCATGCGAGGCACACCCGCTTACATCGCCTCACTCTGGATCGGCGCCCTCACAGCTGCGATTCGCATCGCAACCGAACTCGAAATGCACCACGACGCGCAGCGCTGGACCAGCACTCTGCAGCGGGCCTCCGCAAGCTTCGATCGCATGCTCTTCAATGGCGATTACTACAGTCTGTGGGTTGACGGCTCTGTCCGTAACGAACTCTGCATGACCGATCAGCTATCCGGCGAGTGGTTCTCCCGTATGATTGGCCTGCCGTCGACGATTTCGCAGGCGAACCTGGCCCGCGCGGTGGAGAGTATCTTCCGCAACAACTTCAATCCTGAATTTGGCCTGCACAATGCCACTGCACCGCGGCGCGGCCCCGAAATCCTCGCCCTGAGCAACTTGCAGGCTGGCGGTCTCTGGTCCGGCATTGAATTTGCCTTCGCGTCCTTTCTGATGGCTAGTGGCTATTACGCCGAAGGTCGCCAGGTTGTGGACGCGATCCATCGCCGCTACATTCGCGCCGGTCAGCCCTGGAACCATGTCGAATGCGGCGGCCACTATTCCCGCGCCATGAGCAGCTGGGCAACGCTGCTGGCGGCAACCGGATTCATCCCCGATCTATCCACT
>DASSKX010000071.1:0-7369 GCA_035689925.1 Acidobacteriaceae bacterium | reverse complement strand
GTGGCGATCTCCGCGCGCTACGCGCATCTCTCCCCGGATCACAAAAGATCGGTGATCGAACGGCTCTCTTCTTTTGGCACCGAGGGGAACCAACTGACACCACTACTGACACCGGCATGAAAACGGCCATCCTCATCAGGTGGCCGTAATTCTATCAAGCCCTTTTGAATATTGGTGCCGGGAGGGGGGGTCGAACCCCCATGACCGCAAGGGTCGGCGGATTTTGAGTCCGCTGCGTCTGCCAGTTCCGCCATCCCGGCGCGGGTTGGCGTTTTCAGTATCGCATAGAGCTATCAGGCGAAATCGAGCTTCCAGGCGCCTTTGGGGGCCGGCGAAACTTCCAGATGAGGCTGTCCGTCATCAACCATGGTTCACATCACCGGGTGTGCAGGCGGCGATGACAACGGCCCATGTTGGCGCAGCCGAATGAGCCCTCGTCCATGGCTCACTCGCGGTGCTACCATAAGGGCCGCATGGTGCTCCGGTCTGCTCCGGAGCGAGTCTCTTAACCGTTCGCCCAACCCAAGGAGGCGGACATGTCCGCGATCCGCGTTTCCTCAGTCAGCGTCCTCTCGATTCTCTTCGCCGCAACCGCACTCTCCGCCCAAACCGCCGCCGCTCCTCCCCAGAAGATGTCGAAGGTGCGGATCGTTCGGCTCAGCGAAGTGCGAGGCGCCGTGCAGATGGACCGCCGCACCGGCCAGGGATTTGAGCCCGCCATCGCCAACCTGCCGGTTGTCGAGCAGACCGTGCTGCGGACAGAGGCCGGAGTGGCCGAGGTGGAGTTCGAGGATAACAGCACGCTGCGGCTGGCTCCGAACTCAACGGTGGCGTTTCCGATCCTGGAACGGGCGCCTTCCGGAGCGACAGTCAATGAGGCGCAACTGCTGAGCGGAACCGCCTACGTCAGCATGGTGAAGGACTCCGCCAATGGAATGACCCTGCTCTTCGGCTCTCCGGACAAGTTGGAGAAGCTGCAGCTTGGGTCCGGCAGCCATATCCGTTTGGAGACGACGGCAAGCGAAGGGACGATTGCGGTACTGGGCGGAACGGCACACCTTACCGGCCCCGGCGGGGAGATGGATGTTGCCGCGAAACACACCGCTACTCTTTCCCTCGCCTCCAGCAGCAGTCCCGAGGTGGCGAAGAAGATTGCCCCCGAGACGCTGGATTCCTGGGATAAGCAGGCCAGTGACTATCATGCCCGCGCGGCGACGCTCGGCGCTTTCAACAATTCTCCCTACGCGTACGGAATGAACGACCTGTCGTACTACGGCGCGTTCACGAACGCGGGCAGCTGCGGGACGATGTGGCGTCCGTATTTCGCCAGCGCAGCCTGGGATCCCTATGCCAACGGCACCTGGGCCTATTATCCCGGCAACGGTTATTCGTGGGTTTCCCCCTATCCGTGGGGATGGACGCCGTATCACTACGGCTCGTGGTCGTTCTGCCCTGGCACCGGATGGGGCTGGATGCCGGGCGGCATGTGGAATGGCCTGAATAATATTCCGTCCAACACGGGGGTCGACGGCAGCGTACCCGCAGGGAACAACCCTGGATTCAAGATTCTTCCGCACCCGCCGGTGCATCCGCCACAGCGTGGTCTGCCCACCCTGATGGAAGTCAACACGAAGCCTCTGGTGACCTCGACGATGGCCGAGCGGAACTCCTTTGTGTTCCGCCGCGATTCGGCCGGCCTTGGCGTTCCGCGTGAAGGACTGGGGAAGCTCAACGGATTCTCCCACAGCACTCTGCAGCGTGGCATGGCCAGCACACAGGTGTACCTGACCGCAGGTCCCGCACCGGGCATGGCGGGAGGGAGAACCGCGATGGCTGGGAGCAACCTGGCGCCGGTCATGATTCATCGGGGAGCTCCTCCGATGGCGCCGAGGACCATGTCCGCTGAGGGCGGCATGTCGGGACGGGGTGGATTGAGCGGTGGCAATGCCGGCATGTCCAGTGCGGCCAGTGCGGGCGCGGCGCCCTCGGCCGGCCCTGTGTACACAGGAGGCGGCAATATGGGCGGCGGCGGTGGCGCTCGCATGGGGGGCGGCAATGCTCCCAGCGCGCCGAGCGGCGCAGCCGGTGGTGCTCGTCCGCACTAATTGGCTATAGCTGCTGCCTGAAAACGTCTTACCCCATCTCTGATCCACGCGAAAGCGGGATCAGAGATGGGGCAAATTCATTTGCGCCGGATGTTACGCCGTAGCCATGCGCGCGTGGCGGTGCTCGCGCTCACCGAGGCGCACGCTGACCACCTTGGATACGCCAGGCTCCTGCATCGTGACGCCGTAGATCATATCGGCGGCGGTCATCATGCGCTTGGAGTGCGTGACCAGCACGAACTGCGTTTCGGCAGACATGGAACGCAGCATGTCCGCGAGACGGCCGACGTTGGTCTCGTCCAGCGGCGCATCCACTTCGTCGAGAACGCAGAACGGGCTCGGTTGATAGAGGAAGATGCCGATCAGGAGCGAGAGCGCCGTGAGCGCCTTCTCGCCACCGGAGAGCAGCAGCACATTCTGGAGCTTCTTGCCCGGCGGTGACGCAACGATATCGATGCCGCTGTCGGCCACGTTCTCCTCGTCCGTAAGCCGCATGAAGGCCTGGCCACCGTTGAAGAGCTTGCCGAAGGTGGCGCTGAAGTTCTCGTTGATGCGCGCGAAGGCCTCATCGAATTTCGTGCGGGAGATCTCGTCGATTTCGCGGATCGTCGCCTGGGTATTGTCGATCGAGTCGAGCAGGTCTTTGCGCTGCGTCTCAAGGAAGGCGTGCCGTTGCGCGGTCTCGTTGTACTCCTCGAGCGCCATCATGTTCACCGGGCCCATCGCTTCGAGCCTCTGCTTCATCTCCCGGCAGGTCTGATCTTCGGCAGCGAGCGATTCGCCATCGATGCGGATAAGCGCTTCCTCTTCGCGGAGAATGGTCGCTTCCACCCCCAGATCGGCGACGCAGGTTTCTTCTGCGTGGCGCAGATCGGCGGCCAGCGTGGCGGACTGGGTGCCGGCGGCGCTGCGCGCCTCCCGCTGCTGGTCGATTTCGGCACGCACCGTCTTCAATGTCTGCTCGAGACTGGTCATCTCCGAGCGGAGCGCGGCAATCTGCTGATGCGCCTCGGCCGCTTCGCGCTGCGCGGTATCGCGCGCCTCCGTGAGCTGCTGACGCGTGGCCACCAGCTGCTCGTTCTCGGCGGCGCGCTGTTCCTGCTCCGCGCCGGCCGAAGCGAGCAGCTGATTGATCTGAGCGACCCGATTCTCCAGTTCACGCACCATGCGGTCCACACGGGAGAACGCAGCTTCCGCTCCACGCCGGCGCTCTTCGAGTCCGGCCAGCTGAGCGGATAGCTGCGCGGCTTCCTGCTGGGCCAGATCGCGATTGGCGCGCAGCTCAGCAACCCGGCGCTGGATCTCTTCAATGGAGGACTCCGCGGCCTGGTGATCGGATTCGAGACGGGCGGCCTCTTCGCGGCGCTGCTCCACCCACCCGGACTTGCCGTTGCGGGCATCGCGATTGCGCTCGCTCTGCAGCGTCCATTCCTGCAGCCGGCGCTCCAGCCGCTGCACTTCCATTTCCATCTGCCGCAGCGCCGCACTTTGATTGGCGCTTTCCCGTTCCGCGACGCGGCGCTCTTCCGACTTTACGTCTAAGGTTTTCGTCAACTCAGCCAGAGCCCTCGCGAGCGCGGCAGAGCGCAATTCCGCTTTGCTCAGCTCCTCTTCGATATGCGTCAGCTTCTGCTGCGTCGCGCGCAGTTCCCTCTTCAGCGCCAGCGGGCCTTCGGAGCCAGGCTTGCCGCCCGTCACCGTGACATTGTGGAAGCATTCCCCGGTGGGCGACAGGAAGAAGGCGCTCGGATTCTCCAGCGCAAGCGAACGCGCGATGCCCGAATCCGGAGCGACATAGCCTTCGCGAAGCTTGGGCAGGATCACTTCGAGCGAGCGCCCGAAGCCGTCGAGCACGCGGATGCAGTTGCGCAGCGGCACCACCTGTTGCGTGGCGCCGTGGTGTGCCTGAGCCTCGTCAACCGCGAACGAGAACTTCGCCTGCGAGTCTTCGGGATGGACGAGAAAGGTGGCGCGACCGTCGACGCCGGTCTTCAGCAGGCGCATGCCTTCGTCGGCGGAGTCCCAGCTTTTGACCACAATATAATTCAGCTCGTCGCGCAGAAATTCGTCGACCACGCTCTCGTATTCGCCCGTGACTTCGAGGAAATCAGCCAACGTCCCAACGGGTGCGAGCCCTCCGCCGAGAGAGTTCGACTGGAAAAGCTTGCGGACGGTATCGGTCGAGTAGCTGTGCTCACGGATCAGCGCTTCGAGCGAGTTGCGGCGGCCGGTCAGCGTTGCGTGCTCGGCGCGAAGCTGATCGGCGTGGCGGCGCGCCTGGACTTCATCAGCGCGGCGTGCCTCGATCTCCGCACGCAAAGCGGTGATTTCGCCTTCGACGCGACGCAGCGTCTCCGTAACCGTTTCGAACGTGAGCGACACCTGACCGCGCTCCGCTCCCAGTGCTTCCAGATCGCGGCGGGCAGAATCCATCTCGATCGTCAGGCGTTCAGATTCACGCTGCAGCGACGCCAGCGCTTCTTCGCCCTGCGTGATCTGATTCCGTGCCTGGCCAAGCTGCGACAGCAACTGCGCGGCTTTCCGTCGTCCAGCCTCGGACTCCTGCTCGGCGGCAGAGACCGCCGCCACCGCTTCGCGCATCGCAGCCTGCTTTTGCTGCGTTTGCTCGCGGAACGCGGCCGCTTCGGCAGCCGCAGATTCGAGAAAGGCGCGCTGATTATCGCGCTCCGCCACGATGCTCTCCAGGTGTGCCGCCGCCTGCTCCAGTTCAGCCTGCGCAGCGGACTTCCGCGCCTCGAGCTCGGCAATTCTCTCCTGGTTGCTGTGGTGGCGAGCGTCGGCGCGTTCGATCTCAACCGCGCGCTGGTTCGCGCGAGTTTCCGCGTCCTTTGCCGCGTCCTCCAGCAGATAGGCACGAGAAACCAGCGACTCATGCTCAGCTTCGAGTCCGGTAACCCGGTCGGCTCCGGTATCGATGCGCTCCGTCAGCGCCGCAATCTCCGCTTCCAGTTCCGCGAAGCGCGAGTCCATCTGCGCGATCTTGCTGGCGAGAACGATCTTGAGCTTCTCGCGCATTTCGTCGCGGAGCTTCGCATAGCGCTCGGCTTTCGCGGCCTGGCGCTTCAGCGACCCCATCTGCCGCGTCACTTCCTCAAAGATGTCGTTGACGCGCGCGAGATTCTGGCGAGCCTGCTCCAGCCGGAGTTCTGCCAGGCGCTTCTTTGTTTTGAAACGCGTAATCCCCGCCGCCTCCTCGATAATCGCGCGGCGGTCGTGCGGGCGCGAGCTGAGCAATTGTCCGATCCGCTCCTGGCCGATGATCGCGTAGGACTCAGGCCCCAGGCCCGTGCCCATGAAGATGTCCTGAATGTCGCGCAGCCGGCACAGCTTTCCATTCAGCAGGTACTCGCTGTCGCCCGTGCGGAACAGGCGCCGGGTGATGACGATTTCGCCCTTCTGCGGTGTGCGGTTGAACTTGCGCCGGCGGATCTTCAGCACCACAGCGGGGACCGCACCGTCGGCCGAAGCTTCGGCAGCCGGAGCCATCTCGGCCGGCTGCTCGCCGTCGATCACCTGACCCGGCTGCGACTCCGCAATGATCTCTTCAACCTCCGCAGCGCGCTCGGCGCGGAGCTTGTCTTCGTCCCAGTCTGGGTTTTCATCGATCACCACCTCCGGCTCGAGCAGAAGCGGCCCGCCTTCGTAAGCCTCGGGATCGACCAGCGTCAGCGAAACCTCGGCCATGCCCAGCGGCTTGCGATCGCGGGTGCCGGCGAAGATGACGTCTTCCATCTTGCCGCCGCGGAGACTCTTCGCACTCTGCTCACCGAGGACCCAGCTGACAGCATCGAGGATGTTCGATTTGCCGCAGCCGTTGGGGCCGACGATGATGGCGATCCCCTGCCCGGGAACGTTGACCTCAGTGCGATCTGCGAACGACTTGAACCCGAGGATGTGGACCTTCTTCAGCTTCAGCATGGGGAGATTCTCCTCGCGGCGAGACGGCGATCAATGGGCGGTGGAACCATCTTGGAAAACTGTAGCCTTCGTTTTCCGGACGGGTCAACGGACTGACCCCAACATCTTGTGGATAAGGGGTCCCAAACCCAACTATTGGGCGGTAACTGCACCTGAAGTCGCCATTGGGGGTCGCGGAGCCGGCGCCAGAGCGGGGCCAGCAAGTTCACCGTAGCCCCGCACCGGAACACCAGCAAGCCCAAAACGTGCTCCATAGGTAACCGCGAAGGTACCCGGGCACAGTGGTCTGAGTGGCAGTCATTGGCATTGCCGGACAGTATGACCGGCCATCTGACCGTCGCATCTTACAAGGACGATGTTGATCAGGCAGTTACCGCACGACAGATCCGCCTATCCGCGCCCACGCGTCGCCTCAGCGGACGTCGACGTTCTCACCGGTTCACCGGGGTAACAATCGGGTCTTCGTACAGGTCTCCGGTCCATCCTTTATGTCAGTGGTTGCGGGCGCGTAGCTCTCAGCCCAAACTTCACTCCTTTTCATATGTTGGGCGTCTTACAAAGGCGACACAATGGCTCATGAGTTCTAACCTGCCCGCATCCAACGTAATTCCTCCGGATCAATCCTGATGCCGAGTGCAAAACCTGGAACACTGCTGGTCGCCGTCATGCTGCTCGCTTGCTGTGTGTCTGCGGCCTGCGGAGAGGACGCGCGGCCCGGTTCAGGAGGGCTCCCGGCCCCTGTGAATCCGAAAACCGTGATCACCACGGTCGTCGACGAGAACGGCGTGCCGGTAAACGACGCCCGCGTGACCATCCATCAGCAGGGCCAGCCCGACCACCATCTCGTGACCGATTATGCAGGGCGCGTGTGGTGGGTTCCGCTCGGCACCGCCGAATACACCATCCGCGTGGACAAGTCCGGGTTCTATCAGACCGTCGAGAATGCCGTTGATCCAACCGAGAAATCAGTCCGGCTGATGCTCACGCACGAGCAGATCGTGCAGCAGGAGGTGAACGTCAACGCCTCTGCTCCGGGTCTCGATCCGCAGCAGGTCTCCGATCAGAAGGCGTTGAACCTGCCCGAGATCACCAACGTTCCCTTCCCCCTCGACCGCGATATCCGGACACTGCTGCCATTTACGCCGCAGGTCATCGGGGACGTCACAGGCCAGGTGCATGTGGCTGGGGGCGAAACCTACATGACGCTGGATACGCTGGATGGCTTCGATATCCGGTCGCCGGTCTTCGGCACGCTCGACATGCGGGTGAGCACCGACGCTGTGCGTTCGGTGGACACGGAGACGACCCGGTATCCCGTGGAATAC
>DASSKX010000070.1:0-3471 GCA_035689925.1 Acidobacteriaceae bacterium | reverse complement strand
CGATTGCGTTGCGCTGGCGATCGATACGCCCGTGGGCACCATCGTCCACACCGGCGACTTCAAGATCGACCTGTCGCCGCCGGACGGGAAAGCCTTCGACCTGCACCGTTTCGCGGAGATCGGCAAGCGCGGGGTGCTGGCGCTGCTGCAGGACTCGACCAACGTGGACCGCTATGGCTACACGCCGAGCGAATGGGCGGTGAAGCCGCGCCTCGACGAGATCTTCTCGCGCACGAAGAAGAAGCTCTTCTTCAGCTGTTTCTCATCGTCCATCTACCGCATTCGCATTGCGACGGAGCTGGCTCGCCATCATGGACGCAAAGTTGCGATTGTCGGCCGGTCCATGCTGGAGTCGTCGGACATCGCGCAGGACCTCGGGTATCTCGATCTTCCGGCCGGATTGCTGATCCATCCAGGCCAGGTGAACGACTATCCGCCCGAGCAGGTAATGATCCTCATCAGCGGCACGCAGGGCGAGCCGATGAGCGCTCTCAGCCGCGCCGCGGTCGATAATCACAAGCACGCGAAGATTCAGCCCGGCGACACGGTCGTGCTCAGCTCCAGGGTCATTCCGGGGAACGAGAAGAGCATCTTCCGGGTCATCGATCACCTCTGCCGCCGCGATGCCGATGTGATCTATGACGACGGCTCCCATGGGCTGATCCACGTCAGCGGACACGCCAGCCAGGAAGAGCAGCGGCTGATGATCAATCTGCTGCGGCCGAAGTTCTTCATCCCGATCCACGGCGACTACCGCCACCTGAAGAAGCATGCGGAGCTGGCGCAGCGGTTGGGCGTCATCGACCTGGCGCTGACCATCGAAAACGGCGACATGCTGGAACTGGACCGCGATAACGCGCAGAAGACGGGTACCGTCACGGCCGGACGCGTCTGCATCGATTCAGGATCGACCGCCGATGTGGTCGAGGATCTGGTCATCCGCGATCGCCGCCACCTCTCCGAAGACGGCTTCGTGCTGCCCATCCTGACCATCAACAAGCTCAGCGGCAAAGTCGAACGGCAGCCGGAGCTGGTCAGTCGCGGATTTGTGGGAGGCGAAGCGGGGCTGATGGAGGGCGCGCGCCAGGTGGTGACGCAGACCCTCGACAACTCCAGCGCCGAAGAGAAAGCCGACTACGGCGTGATCAAAGAAAAGATCCGCATCGACCTGAAGCGGTACATTCAGAAGAACACCAGCCGGCGGCCGCTGATCATGCCGGTGATCCTGGAAATTTAGGCAACCGCGTTTGTTGGGAACCGCAACGACGCCGCACAAGCTGTGGCGTCGTTGCACCCTTTCCTCTGCTCGGGACCGCGAAAATACTACATCCTCGAAGGGCCGCCAAATGCGTGCGGCGGCAGGCTCCCCGCGAAGGCCCGGCATCTCACCGAAGAGAGGACCTATGCGCAAAACTCCGATTTCAGCTTCTCCCGGCGAACAGCGCTCGGCGCTGGACGCGTGGCTCGATATCGAAGACCTGGCCGCTGCCGAAATCTCCTCCGAAGATCCTGCCCATCCGTTTGAGGCGGCGCTGCGCGGCGACAATCCAGGAGGGTGGCGGGCGGCCAAACCCGGCCCGCAGACCATCCGGATCAAATTCGACAAGCCGACGGCCATCCGCCGCATCCGGCTGGAATTTCGGGAGGCGAAGCAGGAGCGCTCGCAGGAGTTCCGCCTCTCGGCCAAGACGACCAGCGGAGAAGAGCGCGAGATCGCGCGCCAGCAGTGGAACTTCAGCCCGAACGGCTCGACTACCGAGGTGGAAGACTACAACGTGCACCTGCGCGACATTGCCGAGGTCGAACTGGCGATCGATCCGGGCCGTCACGATCAGCAGCAGTTCGCGACGCTGCAGTCCATCTCCATCGCGTAACCAGAGAACGCAGCGGGGGACTCCGTCTAGTACGGAGTCCGTCCGCCGGTCGCGCCGTAGATTTCGCCGGTCACATACGTCGCATCCTGCGAGGCGAGGAAGACGAAGATGGGCGCCAGTTCCGCCGGTTGCGCGGCGCGCTCAAACAGCGTGTTCTTGCCAAAGTCCTTCACCTTCTCCTTCGGCATGGTGGAGGGGATCAGCGGCGTCCAGACCGGACCGGGGGCGACGCCATTCACGCGAATTTCTTTCTTCGCTACTGCTTTTGACAGCGCTTTGGTGAAGTTCGCGAGAGCGCCCTTCGTCGGCGCGTAGGCCAGCAGATTGGGGCTCGGCTCGAAGGACTGAATCGAGCAGGTGATGATGATCGAGCCGCCCTTCGGCAGAACCTCCGCCGCGGCCTGGGAGAGGAAAAACGTCCCGTAGACATTGGTGCGAAAGTGGCGGTCGAATTCCTCCTCGGAGAGGTCGCCGATGTCATCGTAGGTGCGCTGAAAGGCTGCGTTGCTCACGACGATGTCGAGCTTGCCGAGCCTTCGCACCGCTGTCTCGACAAGCTTCTGGCAGTACTTCTTCTTCTGCACATCGCCGGGCACGAGCACGGCTTTGCGCCCTGCCTGCTCCACCCATTTCGCCGTTTCGCGCGCATCGTCCTCTTCTTCAGGAAGGAAGCTGATGACGAGGTCCGCGCCTTCGCGTGCGTACGCAATGGCCACGGCGCGGCCGATGCCGCTGTCGGCGCCGGTGATGATCGCGGCCTTGCCCTGGAGGCGGTTGTTGCCGGTGTAGCTCTTCTCGCCGTGATCGGCGGCGGGCGCCATTTTCTTTTCCTTGCCGGGGGGTGATTGCTGTTCTGAGGAGTAGGGGGGCTGAGCCTGAGCTTTCTTCGGACGGGGATCAGGAGCATTTCTCGGCATGCATCGTTTTGATGCTGCACGTGATGGGGGTGTTTGCGTCAAAACCCGCCGACAACTCCCCCGGGGGGCATGGCTTCCAACTGAAGACGGGGGGATTTCCTGATGAATGCATCCGACATTTTGGTCGAGCGCCTGATTGCGTGGGGCGTCGACACGATCTTCGGCATACCCGGCGATGGGATCAATGGAGTTTTCGAGGCGCTGCGCCAGAACAAGGACCGCATCCGCTTCATCCACATGCGCCACGAGGAAGCGGCCGCCTTCGCAGCGTGCGCGTATGCGAAGTTCACCGGGCGGCTTGGCGTTTGCATTGCAACCTCCGGCCCCGGCGGCATTCACCTGCTCAATGGGCTCTATGACGCGAAGATGGATCGTGCTCCGGTGCTGGCCATTACCGGGCTGCAGCACTCCGATCTGATCGGCACGTTGACGCAGCAGGACGTCGCGCTGGACAAGCTCTACATGGACGTAGCCGTCTACAACGAGCGCGTGATGAACGGCGCGCACATGGAATCGGTCGCCGACCTGGCGATCCGGACGGCGCTCGAAACGCGCGGCGTGGCCCACATCACCATTCCTGTCGATGTGCAGGTGGAGTCGACGAAGAAGGGCCGGACGAAGCGGAACCCTCCGCACCATACGTCGTCGACGCCGGCGTATTCGGATCATCTGCCGTCGCG
>DASSKX010000069.1:0-7673 GCA_035689925.1 Acidobacteriaceae bacterium | reverse complement strand
ATCGCCTTCGGTGAAGATGTCAGCCGCAAGGCCGCCGAGATTGAGAACCGCGAAGAGATTCTGAAGTCTCTCCGCGCCGATCTCGCAGAAGCCGAGGCCGGTTACCAGAGCGCCGCCCGCGTACTCAGCGCCGATCGCGCCACCGCTGCGAAAAAGCTCGAGAAACTCGCCGAGTCGCAGATCAACGACCTCGCGATGAAAGCGCGTTTCTCCGTTGCCGTCACACAGAACGAAGACCCGTCTGCATGGAGCACCCATGGGTGGGATCTGGTGGAATGCCGCATCGCGACGAACGCCGGCGAACCGCTGAAGCCGCTCGACGAAATTGCCTCCGGCGGCGAAATGTCCCGCGTGCTGCTCGCGCTCAAGGTCAGTGTGGAGGAAGGCGCGAATCGCGCCCGCAGCCGCAAAACGCAGGTCCCGCGCACTCTGGTGTTCGACGAGATCGACATCGGCATAGGAGGCCGCGCCGCCGAGGCCGTCGGCCAGAAGCTCAGAGCGCTCTCGCGCGTCCAGCAGGTGCTCTGCGTCACCCACCTGCCGCAGATCGCCGCCTTCGCCGATCAGCACTTCCTGATCGAAAAGCAGGAGAAGCAGCGCCGCACGCAAACCTCCGTCCGCCTGCTCACGCCCGCCGAGCGGGCCGAAGAAATTGCCCGCATGATTTCCGGCGCCACCGTTACCGATACGTCCCTGCGCCATGCCGAGCAGATGCTCAGAGCCAGCGCCACTCCGGCACGATAACCGCAGCGCAGCTAAGATAAGCAGCGATGAAAGCCCTCCTGCTGCTGCCGTTCCTGTGTTCGATGCTGTTGGCCCAAACCGCTCCGCAATCCGCGACGCCCCCTTCCGATCAGGCCGCCATGGCGCAGCAGGTGCGGGAGCAGTTCCTTCACGCCTGGAACGGCTACCACCAGTACGCCTGGGGCCACGACGAGCTGCGCCCGCTGACCAATCAGCCCTTCGACTGGTATGGCACCTCGCTCTACATGACGCCCGTCGATGCGCTCGACACCATGATCCTCCTGGGCCTGAACAAAGAAGCTGATGAAGATCGCCAGCTCATCGACACGCATCTCTCGTTCGACCACGACATTTACGTCAAGAATTTCGAGATCACCATCCGCATGCTCGCCGGCCTCCTCAGCTCGTACGAACTCACCGGAGACAAGCGCCTGCTTGCCCTGGCCGAAGACCTCGGCCACCGCCTCCTACCCGCGTTCAGCTCGCCCACCGGCATGCCCTACGTCTACGTCAACCTCAGGACTGGCGCCGTCCGCGGCGAAGACACCAATCCTGCTGAAGTCGGCACTCTGCTTCTCGAATTCGGCACTCTCAGCAGGCTCACCGGCAATCCCGTCTATTACCGGAAGGCCCGGGCTGCGATGGTCGCCGTCTACGATCGCCGCTCGCCAATCGGCCTCGTCGCCGACACCATCAACGTCCGCACGGGCAAGTGGACAAGCGTCAGCGCCAACATTAACGGCGGCAGCGACTCGTATTACGAATATTTGCTGAAAGCCTGGAAGCTCTTCGCCGACGAGGACTGCCACCGCATGTGGCTTGCCAGCGTTGCAGCCTTGAACAAGTACCTGGCGCAGGATACTTCCACCGGCTTCTGGTACGGCGAAGCGAACATGAACACCGGCGCTCGCAGCGGCACCGAGTACGGCGCGCTGGCTGCCTTCTTCGCGGGCTCGCTGGCGCTCTCGGGCGATCTGGACCGCGCTCGCCGCCTGCAGGACTCCAACTACAAGCTCTGGAACCTGACCGGCGTCGAGCCGGAGCTGATCGACTATGCTTCAATGAAAATCCTCAGCGCCGGCTATGAGCTTCGTCCCGAAAACATTGAATCCGCGTATTACCTTTACTACTTCACGCACGACCAGAAGTACCGCCAGATGGGCGTGACCTACTTCAACTCCATCGTGAAGTATTGCCGCACACCCTCGGCCTTTGCTGCCCTCACCAGCGTCGAAAGCAAAGCGCAGCGCGACGACATGGAAAGCTACTTCTTCGCCGAGACCATGAAGTATCTCTACCTGCTGCTCGCCGATCCAGCCCGAATTGACCTGACCAAAACCGTCTTCAATACGGAAGCGCATCCGCTGAATATTTCCGCGGGCACCCACCCCAAAATTCATCAGCCGAGGCATTCCGGCCCGGTGCTACACTCCCGCCATGGACGATCCCGGCCCGCAGCCACCCGCCTCCGAGCAGCCTGCCCTACCACCGCAGCCGCCGTATCCTGGCCCTTCGTGGCAGGTCGCTCCCCCGCCCCCGCCACAGCGGCGTCACCGGGTCTGGCCATGGGTTCTGGCCGGGTGCGCATTCTTCCTTCTTCTGTGCGCCGTTGGCATCACCGTCATGGTGCTGGCCATTCGCAGTGCCGGCACTCCCGGAGCAAGCCCCTTCGCCTCGCTCGGCGGCGGCAATATCGCCGTTGTGGATATCAATGGCGTCATCCTCTCCGCCGATACCACCGTCGATCAGCTGCGCAAGTACGACGAAGACGATTCCATCAAGGCCATCATCCTGCACATCAACTCGCCGGGCGGCGCGGCGGCTCCCTCGCAGGAGATCTACCACGAAGTCCTGCGCATCCGGAACGAAAAGAAGAAGCCCATTGTCGCCTCCGTCCAAAGCGTCGGCGCCAGCGGCGCGTACTACATCGCGTCCGGGGCCACAAAGATTTACGCCAACCAGGCAAGCGTCGTCGGCTCCATCGGCGTCATTATGGAGTGGACCAACTACGGCGACCTGCTGAAGTGGGCCAAGCTCAAGCCGGAAGTGATCCATGCCGGTGCGCTCAAGGACGCCGGAGATCCTTCGCACGAAATGACCCCAGAAGAGCGTGCCTATTTCCAGTCCCTCGTCAACAACATGTACGGGCAGTTCATCGCTGACGTTGCCGCGGGGCGCCATCTTTCACCGGATCAGGTGAAGTCGCTGGCGACCGGACAGGTGTGGACCGGTGAGCAGGCCTTGCCCCTGCATCTGATTGATGCTTCAGGCGGTTTCCGCACGGCGCTGCTCGAAACGGCCAAATCCGTCGGCATCTCCGGCGAGCCCAGCGTCGTGAAACCCTACGTCCGGCACCGTTCCCTGCTCGACGCCCTCACCACCAACGCCGACGACCTCTTCCCGAACCCCAGCCAGATGCTGGAGAAGCACGCCGGCTTCTACTTCCTGTGGCGCTAACGTCGCCACATGGCGTTCGACTGGGCAAAAATCCCGCAACTGCTTGACTTTGCAAGGCCAGGCGTTTGCATCTACTATGGGTGCAGCGCAAGACCTTCCAGGAGCGACGCCTGTTATGACGAAAGCGGACCTTGTTGAAGAAGTAACGAAACTCGGCGATCTCACACGGCGCGACAGCGAAGTGATCGTCGAAACCATCTTCGACTCCGTCATTGGAGCGCTCCGTTCCGGCGACAAGATCGAGATTCGCGGCTTTGGCAGCTTCCGTATTCGCCAGCGCAAACCCCGCATCGGACGCAATCCCAAAACCGGCACACGCGTCGAAGTGCCTGCAAAGAAGGTCCCTTACTTCAAGCCCAGCAAGGAACTGCGCGACCTCGTGAATCCCACCGGCAAGCAAGCAGAAGAACCGGCGGCAGCTCCGCCGGCGGCTGAGCCGGGCGCCCCGTCCGCCTAACCGTTTCGGACTACGAGATTCGTGCTCATTTGTAGATGAGGCGAATCTCGAGGTGTGTCTCCGGGCAGCTTACCTGGGTCGACGCAGCCTGAAACGACGGCGGGCTCATGAACACGCGCGGATTGTTCGCGAATCCGAACCCCTCCTTTGGAATTCCCAGGAAGTTCCGGTCCAGCTTATGGTTGCCGTTCTCGTCGTGGATGACGGCGACTGCGTACTTCCCTGCCGGAAGCTGGAAGGTCTCAGTCGCCTGCCCGTTCTCAATCGGAAAGCCGCCATGCACCACGGCGTTGCTGGTCTTCTCCGGCCAGCCATCCGGGGATGCAAATGCGGTCCCGCCGGCCTTGCCTTTGTCGTTGCGAAAACCCGTCACATGAATATTCAGGGTGCAGAGTGGGCGGCCATTCGCGGGCGCCGCATACCGCGCTTCATCCTGCTGTGCCCCTGCCGAGGTCACCACCACGAGGACAATGAAGCACATGTCGCGCAATGCCCTGCCCATCTTGCTCATAGCCTGAGCCTACAGGAGCGCGCGTAGGATGTTCCGATGAGGGTTCCACCGCGTTGCGTCGTTGTCATCGCGTTGTTATCGAGCGCTGTCACCATTTGCCGCGGCCAGTCGACTGCATCTCCGCCGCAGGTTCCCGACTGGGCGCAACCCGGCTCAGCCACGCACAAGCAGGTCGCTCCGCCTCCGGATTTTCACCGTCCCAGCCGTACCTTCGCTGAGCCGATCGGCATCTTCGACGGCCAGTCGGATATCGGCAGCGCTCTCGTCCCCGGCAGCGCCGCCTTTGACGCGTCCAGCGGCCAGTACACCATCCACTCCGCCGGTTACAACATCTGGTACACGCGCGACGAGTTCCGCTTCCTTTGGAAAAAACTGTCCGGCGACGTGTCGCTCGCAGCCGACGTCTCATTCCCCGACCCAAACGGCTACGGCGACCGCAAAGCTGTGCTCATCATTCGCCAGAATCTGGACGACGATGCGAAGGAAGCCCTCGTCGGGCTACACGGCGCCGGTATGATTCAGCTGGCACAGCGGCCGGAGAAGAGCGCTCGCGTCCGCGACATGGAATTCCGCATCGGCGGCCGCGGACGCCCCGGAGGCGCCACCCCTGACACCCTCGTATCCGTGATGGCGAAGCGCATCGGCCTCGAAAAACATGGCGACTCCTTTGCGCTCTTCGTCAGCCTGGAAGGCGAGCCGATGCACCAGTTCGGGCCTCCCATCCAGCTTCACCTCGACGCGCCCTTCTACGTCGGCATTGGATTCTGCTCGCACCTGCCCACCACATCCGACACCGCCGTCCTCTCGAACGTGGTACTCGAGAACGCCGCGGGTAAAGTCCACTGAGGCGGCGCAAACGCGCAACGCCGCTTCCAATGTGTGCCGGCAGCCTCCGCACCGGACAGAGCTGCCGCAAATCGGGTAGTTTGTTGGGTTGGCTTTTGAGAAGTCGCCCGGGAGAGTCCCTCGTATGCAAGCCGCCGTTGTTCCTGATACCGCTGCAGCCGGCACCAGCCGCGGAACCTACGCCATCCGCCGCATCGCTGTTCTCGGCGCTGGCACCATGGGCGCGCGCATCGCCGCCCACATCGCGAACGCCGGCCTCCGCGTTCTGCTGCTGGACCTGGCGCAGCCCGGCGACCCAAACCTGCTCACGCACAAAGCCCTCGAAGCGCTGAAGAAGTCGAAGCCCGCGGCGCTCGCCTCCGCGAATTTCATCAAGCGCATCGACACCGGCAACTTCGACGACGACCTGCCACGCCTGAAAGACTGCGACTGGATCATCGAAGCCGTCGCCGAGAACCTCGACATCAAACGCAGCCTGCTCGCGCGCGTGGTCCCGCATCTCCGTCCGGACGCCATCCTCACCACGAACACGAGCGGCCTTCCCGTCGGTGACATCGCCGAATCGCTGCCCGCGGACGTGCGCCGCCGCTGGTTTGGCACGCATTTCTTCAATCCGCCGCGCTACATGCAGTTGCTGGAGATCATCGCCACTCCGGAAACCGATCCCGCCGCCATCGCCGCCGTCACCCAGTTCGCTGAAATTCACCTCGGTAAGTCCGTCGTCCCGGCCAACGATCGCCCGAACTTCATCGCCAACCGCATCGGTGCGTTCTCCATGCTGAACACGATTCGCGTCATGCAGCAGCAGGGCCTCAGCATTGAAGAAGTCGACGCGCTCACCGGCAAGCCGCTCGGCTGGCCGAAGACCGGAACCTTCCGCCTCGGTGACATGGTCGGCCTCGACGTCCTCGGCAGCGTGGTGCGCAACTTCGCCCAGAACACCCGCGACGAACGCTCCGACCTCCAGTTGCCGCAATTCCTCGACCAGATGCTCGAGCGCAAGTGGTTCGGCGATAAAACCGGCCAGGGCTTCTATAAAAAGCAAAAGAGCGCGCAGGGCGAAGAGCGACTCGTGCTCGATCCCGCGACCCTCGAATATCGGCCGGCGCAGAAGCCGCGCATCCCCGCGCTCGATATGGCCAAAACCATCGAGAATCTCCCGGAGCGCATCCGCGCGCTGCTCAGCGGCAATCCCGAGAAGGACAAGGCCGCCGCGTTCTACTGGAAGATCCTGCCCGACCTGTGGCTCTACGCGGCGCATCGCGTTGGCGAAATCAGTGACAGCATCTCCGACATTGACCGCGCCATGCGCACTGGCTTCAACTGGGAACTAGGACCTTTTCAGATGTGGGACGCCGCCGGCGTGCAGGATACCCTCGCTCGCCTGCGCGATACCCGCCAGGAGATGCCTGCGGCCCTGGAGAAACTGCTGAGCACTGGATCCGGCACCTGGTACAGGAACAACGGCGCCGAATACTTCGACTCAAAATCCGGCACATACAAGCCCGTCGAGCCACCGTCCGCCGTGATCACCCTCACGCGCGCCAAGCGCTCCGGCGGTGTGGTCACAGAAAATCCTGGTGCATCGCTCATCGACATCGGCGACGGTATCGGCTGCATCGAGTTCCACACGAAGATGAATGCCCTCGGCGGCGACATCGTGAACTTCATGCGCCAGAACCTGCGCCCCGACAGCGACGCCGTCCGTAGCTTCCGCGGCTTCGTCGTCACCAATGACGCCACGAACTTCTCTGCCGGCGCAAATCTCGTGCAACTCCTGCTCGCCGCGCAGGATGAAGAGTGGGACGAGATCGAGATGTACATCCGAGCCTTCCAGGAGATGACGCAGGCGATCAAGTTCTGCCCGCGGCCGGTCGTGGTCGCGCCCTTCGGCCTTACGCTCGGCGGCGGAGCGGAGGTCGCCTTGCACGGCGCCAAACGTCATCCTCACCTCGAGCTTTACATGGGCCTCGTCGAAACCGGCGTTGGCCTCATCCCCGCGGGCGGCGGCTGCAAGGAGATGACCCTGCGCGCGGTTGAACTCGCCACCGCCGCGGCGCCTCCCGGATCGCGCAGTGACTCCGTGGAACTGCACAACGCGATGCGCACCATCTTCGAGAACATGGCGCTGGCGAAGGTTTCCACCTCAGCGTACGAAGCCGAAGGCCTCCACATGCTGCGGCCCTCCGACCCCATCAGCATGAATCGCGACCGCCTGCTGCACGATGCGAAAGCCCACGCGCTGGCGCTCGCCGAGAGCGGCTATCAGTCTCCGCCGCCTGTTACCGACTTGCCCGCGCCGGGAGACGCTGTGCTCGCGGCCCTCAAACTGGGCGTGTACACCATGCAGGAAGGCGGATATGCCTCCGATCATGACGTCACCGTCGCGACGCATCTGGCCACCGTGCTCTGCGGCGGCAACGTCACGCCCGGCACTCCGTTGAGCGAAGAGCATCTGCTCAGCCTGGAACTGGAGCATTTCCTCTCGCTGTGCGGTGAACGCAAAACGCAGGAGCGTATCGCGCACACGCTGAAAACCGGAAAGCCGCTGAGGAACTAGCCATGAAAGAAGCCGTCATCGTCAGCGCTGTTCGCACGCCCGTCGGCAAAGCTCCCCGAGGAGCCCTGCGCGGCACCCGCCCCGACGATCTGGGCGCC